>JAITXK010000098.1 GCA_031284765.1 Candidatus Symbiothrix sp. | reverse complement strand
GACCAACTAAGCGTTCGTCCGCAACATTTATTGATTGATGGGAATCGGTTTAAGAACTATAAAGACATTCCCCACACGACCATCATTAAGGGCGACGGCAAATATTTGTCCATAGCAGCTGCTTCGGTTTTGGCCAAAACGCATCGTGACGAGTATATGCTCGGCTTGCACAAGGAATTTCCGCAGTATGATTGGCATTGCAATAAAGGCTATCCTACGGTTAAGCATCGCAAGGCGATTGCTGAGTATGGGGCAACGGATTATCACCGGATGAGTTTTACGCTTTTGCGGGTGGAGCGGCAGTTGTCGTTGGATTTTTAGGGCATGTTGTTCTATTATTTATACGTTGCGCCCGTGTCCAGTGCTGTCCAAAAAATAGAAATCGAACACGGATAAAACAGAACACGCATGTTTGCACAGAAAATAAAATTTCTGATAATATGGATGGTATGCGCAAATGTTATCAGTCTTTTTAATATGAGTGAATAGACCGCAAATAAAAAAGACTGCCTCTTGCGAAGCAGTCTTTCTATAAAATATGAAAAAATATTATTCAACATTCAAGTTTACCCGTTTGAAACCGGTAACTGTCAAGTCTTTGTTTTGTTTTTTCAAATATTCGCTGATAGTCAATTTGGAATCTTTCACAAATTCTTGTTGCAACAAAGTAAAGTCTTTGTAGTATTTTTGCAATGCGCCTTCAGCAATTCTGTCCAAAATATTTTCGGGCTTACCTTGTTCAATTGCTTTTTCGCGAGCGATTTTCTTTTCGCGTTCTACGATTTCTGCCGGAACGGAATCTTTATCTACGCTAACAGGGTTCATCGCTGCTACTTGCATGGCAATATCTTTCGCTACTTGAGTATCCACACCGGCTTGGTTCAGGCCTACGATAGTGGCCAACTTATTTCCCGGATGGATATAAGCAACCGTAGCAGGAGCATTCAGATATTCATAAGCGCCCAATTCCATTTTTTCACCGGTAACACCAATGCGGTCGGTAATCAATTCGCTTACTTTACGTCCATCAACGGAGATTTCCAACAAATCCTCTGTGGTTTTGGGTTGATTTTCCAAAGCCGCACTTAAGATTTTGCGAACCATTCCGATAAATTCTTCTCCTTTGGCTACAAAGTCGGTTTCACATTTTACTGCTACGATAGCTGCAAAATCATTGCGAATTGCAGCCAAAACACAACCTTCGGCAGCATCGCGGTCTTCGCGTTTAGCTGCTACAGCTTGTCCTTTTTTACGAATAATTTCGACGGCCTTTTCAAAATCGCCTTCCGCTTCGGCAAGCGCATTTTTACAGTCCATCATTCCCGCACCCGTCATTTTACGCAGGTGCTGTATATCTGCCATTGTTACTGCCATACTATTACTCCTCTTCTTTTACAAATTTACTTGCGATATTCGCATTCAAAGCCGCTTCATCATCTTTAGCGATGATTCCTTTTTTCACTGCTTTTGCTTTTCTTTCTCTACGGACAGGCGCTTCTTCTTCATTTTCAGCAGGAGCATCTGTTTTTTCTACTTTTTTCTCTTCCAAACCTTCGGTGATAGCGGTGCAAAGAGCATCTAAAACCACTTCGATTGATTTGGTTGCATCATCGTTAGCCGGGATAACAAAATCAATATCGTTCGGGTTGGAGTTTGTATCCACCATTGCAAAAACAGGAATACCTAAACGATTCGCTTCTGCAACTGCAATGTGTTCTTTCATTACATCCACAATGAACAATGCGGACGGTAAACGAAGCAAATCGGCGATAGAGCCCAAGTTTTTTTCCAATTTAGCGCGTTGGCGGGTAATCTGCAATTTTTCTCTTTTGGATAATTGGTCGAACGTACCGTCTTTAGCCATTTTGTCGATAGTTGCCATTTTTTTGATGGCTTTACGAATGGTGGGGAAGTTGGTTAACATTCCACCCGGCCAACGTTCTGTTACATAAGGCATTCCAACAGAAGTAGCTTTGTCGGCCACTATTTGTTTGGCTTGCTTTTTGGTTGCTACAAACAACACTTTACGTCCCGATTTGGCGATTTGTTTCAGCGCTGCTGCAGCGTCATCTATTTTTGCAACTGTTTTATGTAAGTCTATGATATGGATACCGTTGCGTTCCATAAAAATGTAGGGAGCCATGGCGGGATTCCACTTCCTTTTCAAGTGCCCGAAATGAGATCCGGCTTCCAATAATTGTTCAAATGTTACTCTTGACATGTTTTTGTTTTAAATTTGTTTACTTTCTTGTTGAATCAATCCTCAGGTAGTTATTCGACAAATCTTCATGCGGAATAAGTCCTAACTGATTTAGATGCTAAACTTTTTTTTTATAGTTGTTCACTCATTAACGTTTCGAGAATTGGAAACGTTTTCTTGCTTTGGGACGTCCCGGTTTTTTCCGTTCCACTTCGCGCGGGTCGCGGGTCATAAAACCTTCCGACCGTAAAGCAGGTTTGTTTTCAGGATTAATCTTTACCAAAGCGCGGGCGATACCCAAGCGGGCAGCTTCTGATTGACCTTTGTATCCGCCACCTTGCAAATTGATGATGATATCGTATTGTTCTACAACACCTAATTTATTAAGCGGTTGTTTTACAACATATTGAAGGATGGATGAAGGAAAATAGCTTTCAAGCTCACGCTTGTTGATCTGGATTTTACCGGATCCTTCTTTAACGTAAACACGTGCTACAGCAGCTTTACGTCTTCCTAATGCATTTACTACTTCCATTGTGATTATTTAAGTGAATTAATATCAATTGTTTTGGGTTGTTGAGCTTCGTGTTTGTGCTCTACACCATCATACACATAGAGATTGGTAAGCAATTTTGCACCCAATTTGTTTTTGGGGAGCATGCCTTTTACTACTTTCCGAAGTAAACGGTCGCTACTTTTCTTAAAAAGCGTTTCCGGTGTATTTTCTCTTTGACCTCCGGGATAGCCGGTGTAGGAAAGATAAATACGATCGGTCCATTTATGGCCGGTTAAGGCTACTTTGTCTGCATTAATAATGATGACATTATCACCACAATCTACGTGGGGAGTGTAATTGGGTTTGTACTTGCCCCTGAGAAGTTTAGCTACTTTTGAAGCCAAACGCCCTAAATGTTGTTCGTTTGCATCAACGACAACCCATTCTTTGTTGACAGTTGCACTGTTTGCAGAAATGGTCTTATAACTTAAAGTATCCACTGCGTTTAATTTTTTTTGTTAATTAATAAACTCCCTTTGACTTATTCCTTTTTGACAATCAAGCACTTTTGGAATAAAAAGTTCAAAATCAAAGACTTACATTCTTCTGAATAATAATCGGCCTGCAAAGATACAACAATTATTTAAAAAACAAAAAGGCTGCTCCATTTTTATGAAGCAACCTTTAACTTTTGATTGATGCCGAAATTATTCAGCAACGGGAGCTGCAACTTCTTCAACAACAATTGTAGAGTCTCCTTCAGTAACAGGAACAACTTCTTCAACTACAGTTTCTTCAACTACAGGAGCTTCTTCAGTAGCAGCTTTTTTGCAAGCACTGAAAGAAACAGCAGCAACGATAGCAACGAACAATACTAACTTTTTCATTTTGTAAAAATAATTAAAATGGTTTGAAAAATTTTATTAAAACTTCCCTCGTGGAAATTTCGGCACAAATGTAAGCATTATTTTTATAACTTATATAAAAGTATGAATAATATTTGATTTTTTTTTTTCAGAAATTATTTAATACCTTTATTTTTATATTCTAATAGCTGAAAATTTGAAGCATTAAAAACAATCTAAACAAAACAGCGTTATATATTGATAAATAGTAGTTATAAAAATTAGGATAATAAAGTTTTGTTAAAAACGCGCATATATTTTGGATTTCTGAATAAAATAACTAATTTTGATTCCAAATTGTGTGCATCGAAAATATAATAAAGAAATTATCAAATTTAATAATACATCTAAATACAAAAAAGAATGGTAAAAAATTTATTTTTAATGGCAGTACTTCTGCTTTCTGCATTAAGCATTAATGCTCAAAACAAATTAGCTGTGGAAACTCAATATCCGGGTGATGAAAAAGCACAAAAGGAATTTCAAGTGGCAAGTGACAAACAGTTTAAAGATAAAACATCAGCCGTTAGAACTACTTGGGTAGCAGACAGACCCGGTAGTAATTGGTTTGTTTCGTTGAAAGTCGGTTTGGGTGGTCTTTGGAGTGAAGATAATACAAATCTTGTGACACCGTGGGAGTGGTTTTCTGATCCTCATGGATTTTGGCATCCAAGCGCAGGTCTTGCAGTAGGTAAATGGTATTCTCCGGTTTGGGGGCTTCGTTTTGATGTAGATTACGGTACTGTAGAAAGTTTTAATGAAAAAGCGATAAGCAATGGAGGCGCTCGGTTTTATGCAGGAACCGGAAACTTTTTACTGAATCTGAAAAATTTATTTTTACCATATAATCCGGAAGGATTTTTCAATCCGGTATTAAATATTGGTACAGGTTTACTGAATGTGGATAGAAAAAAAGGTAACGTTAACAACGTCGCAGAAAAAATCGGTTTGCAATTGAATTTCCGTTTGAACGATGCTTGGGATTTGTTTATTGATGGACAATCTTGGTTTTTACCGAAAAATTTTGATAACAACGAATTCGGCACATTCAAAAACACCGATGTTGTAACCACCGGAACGATTGGGGCTACTTATCATTTCAATTATCGTCATTTCATCAAAGCTCCTTTTTATGATCAAGATGCTATTGATGCATTGAATCAAGAAATTAATGATTTGCGTAATCGTCCGATACCTGTATGTCCTCCGGTAGTTGAATGTCCTCCGGCGAAAGTTGTAACTCCTTCTGCCAAAATAGAATTAGATCCTGTTTTCTTCTCCATCAACTGTGCAATTGTTCGCGACAATCAATTGATTAATGTAGCTAAAGCTGCTGAATATCTGCTCAGCCATGCGGATGCTAAATTGGAATTGGCGAGCTATGCAGATAAGAACACCGGTACAGCACAATACAATTTGCAATTATCGAAAAAACGTTCTGATTCTGTAGCTAAAGTATTGATTGAAAAATTTGGTATAGTTAAAGAACGTTTGATCTTGAAATACTATGGCGATACTGTTCAACCGTTTGCAGACAACGATGCAAACCGTGTTACCATCTTTGTGAAATAAGATATTGGTTCAAAATAAGATAAAAAAAAGGTTGTCCATTCGGACAACCTTTTTTTTGAATACACTGTTCACCGGGACATCATTCCAAGAGTGATTTGGCAATACCCATTTCCAAGCCGCGAAGTTCAGCCAATCCCCGCAGGCGGCCGATACAGGAATATCCCGGATTGGTTTTCTTTTTCAAATCGTCCACCATTTGATGGCCGTGGTCGGGACGCATCGCGATGGAGCGGTTTTCCCGTTGTTGCAACAACCAAATTTGTTTCATCACACGGTACATATCCACATTACCTTCCAAATGATTGGCTTCGTGGAAATTGCCTTCGGCATCGCGTTGCGTACTACGCAGATGAACGAAATAAATGCGGTCGCCTAAGCGCTCCACCATGCCCGGTAAATCGTTGTCTGCCCGAACACCGAACGAGCCGGTGCAGAAACACAAACAATTGGATGGATTGGGAACGGCTTTAACCAATTGTTTAAAATCCGCTTCCGTACTCAAAATGCGGGGCAAACCGAAAATAGGGTAGGGAGGATCGTCGGCATGAATGACCAATTTTACATTTTTATCATCCGCTACCGGACAAATTTCCTGAAGAAAATAAATCAGATTTTTGCGTAATTGGTTTGCATCAGTCTCTTTATAGCGGTCTAATGCTTCCTGAAATTGCCCGACCGTAAAACTTTCTTCCGAACCGGGCAAGCCGGCGATGATATTGCGTGTCAGCAATTGTTTTTCGTCTGCGCTCATTTGCCCGAAACGCGCTTGGGCTTTTTCGATTTCTTGCGGAGTATATTCTTTTTTCGCTCCCGGTCGTTTCAGAATAAATAAATCGAAAGCAACCATAGCTGCTTTTTCAAAACGCAGGGCTTTGGATCCATCGGGCATGGGATACGCCAAATCGGTACGAGTCCAATCCAAGACCGGCATAAAATTATAGGTAATCACATAAATGCCGCATTCGGATAAATTGCGAATGCTTTGTTTGTAATTGTCAATGTATTTTTGAAAATCTCCCGTTTGCGTTTTAATATGTTCGTGCACCGGAACGCTTTCGACCACCGACCATTTTAATCCGGCTTCTTCGATCAACGCTTTTCTTTTTTTGATTTCTTCTACTGTCCATACTTCGCCGTTAGGAACCTGATGCAGCGCGTTTACAATGCCTGTCGCCCCCGCTTGCCGAATATCAGACAGACTGACGGGATCGTTCGGCCCATACCATCTCCATGTTTGTTCCATTAAAATCATTTTGTTATTCTTATAAAAGTTATACCTTTGCAAAGATAATCATTAATATTGAGATTTATAAATGGAAAACATTTTTAGTGTAGCAGGAAAAGTCGCCGTTATTACCGGTGCGGGTGGTGTTTTAGGGGGAAGTATTGCCAATAGTTTGGTTCAATCCGGAGCAAAAATTGTTGTTTTGGATATTCGACAAGAAAATTTAGACAAAAAAATTGCCGAACTGAAAGCCAATGGCGGCGAAGCGATCGGATTTATATGCAATGTTTTAGACATGAAAAGTTTAAACGAAACAGCCGATAAAATTGTGAAAGCCTGGGGCAAAATAGACATTCTGATTAATTGTGCCGGCGGCAATACTCCGGGCGCAACTTTAAGTCCCGACCAAACTATTTTTGATATGAAAGTGGAAGATTGGGAAAAAGTTACCAGCCTGAATCAAAACGGAACCGTTTATCCTTGTATCGCTTTCGGGCAAGTGATGTCGAAACAAAAAACAGGAAGCATCATCAATATTTCGTCTATGACTACTTATTCCGCTTTAACGCGCGTGCCGGGTTATTCGGTGGCCAAAAGCGGCGTGAATATCTTTACCAAATGGCTGGCTACCGAGATGGCACAGAAATTCGGTGATGGAATTCGTGTGAATGCTATTGCGCCGGGATTTTTCATCGGCGATCAAAACCGTGCGATGCTGATTAATCCGGACGGTTCTTACTCCGACCGCAGTAAAAAAATCATTGCCAAAACACCTATGGGACGTTTCGGCGATATTTCCGAACTCAACGGTGCGGTGCAATTCCTTTGCTCACCTGCAGCGGGATTCATTACCGGGGCTATTCTCCCGATTGATGGTGGATTCAGCGCTTTTAGTGGAGTATAATTTGTTAATCTTTGCATGTTAATATTAAAAATTTTTTCGTTACCTTTGCGCCTCAAAATAAATCAAGGAATAAAATTATAAAGATATGAAGAAATATAGTTGGGCAAACAATATTTTGGGCTGGATTGTCTTTGCAATTGCAGCAGTAGTTTATTTAATGACGATCGAACCCACCGCCAGTTTTTGGGATTGTGGCGAATTTATCGCTTCGGCTTATAAATTGGAAGTAGGACACCCCCCCGGAGCACCCATTTTTATGTTGATGGGTAATTTGATATCGCATTTGGCTTCCGAACCTTCTCAAGTGGCCATGATGTTGAATGCTTTATCGGCTATATTCAGCGCATTAACTATATTATTTCTTTTTTGGACGATTACACATTTAGCACGTAAAATCATACTGAAAGGCGAATCGAGCGCCATGACCTTGCCTCAAATGATTACCATTTTGGGAGCGGGCGTCGTTGGAGCTTTGGCATATACATTTTCCGATACCTTTTGGTTTTCGGCAGTGGAAGGCGAAGTATATGCGTTTTCATCGTTAATGACGGCTGTCGTTTTCTGGCTTATTTTGAAGTGGGAAGATGTGGCTAACGAAGCGCATTCCGATCGCTGGCTGATCTTAATCGCTTATTTGATAGGCGTTTCGGTCGCTATTCACTTATTGAATTTACTATGTATTCCAACGATCGTGTTGGTATATTACTTCCGTAAACAAGAAAAACCTACTTTGAAAGGTGCATTCATCGCGCTTTTGATTTCTTTTGGAATCATCGTGGCGATCCTCTACGGATTGGTGCAGGGTTTGGTGGAAGTCTGTGGTTGGTTTGAATTACTATTTGTGAATGGCTTGCATCTGCCGTATAATTCAGGAGTTATATTCTATTTGATCTTGATATCCGGTGTTTTATCGTGGGCGATTTGGGAAACAATGAAATCAACTCACAATCTTACACGGGTGAAAATCTCGTTTATTGCCTCCGTTGTTTTGTTGGGAATTCCGTTCCTGGGTAGCGGTGTCGGATTAGGTATTTTCATTATTATTGCTTTGAGCATCTATTTGTTTTGGTCGAAAAAAGTGAATCCAGCGGCATTGAATACTATATTAATCAGTTTATTAGTAATTACGATCGGTTATTCGTCTTATGCGCTGATTATGATTCGTTCGGCTGCCAATACACCGATGGACCAGAATTCTCCGGAAGATATATTTACTTTGGGTACGTATTTGAATCGGGAACAATACGGCGATACGCCATTGTTTTACGGACAAACCTTCGTTTCCGAAATTAAATACGATGGCAATGAAGCCGTTACAACAGATGAAGGCCCTATTTGGTCGCAAATTCCGAAAAAAGATCCTTCCGAAAAAGATCGTTATTACGAATCCGATCGCAAAAAGCACTTGGTGTATATGGACGAACTGAATACCTTGTTTCCACGAATGTATAGCTCAGATCAGAATCATATTGCCGGATATAAAGAATGGTCGAATTTCAAGGGGAAACGGGTGCGTGTAGAAACTCCGCGCGGCAACAAATGGGTGGTAAAACCTACTTTTGGCGAGAATTTGCGTTATTTCTTCACTTATCAGGTTAATTTTATGTATTGGCGTTATTTTATGTGGAATTTTGCCGGACGTCAAAATGATCTTCAAGGCAGGGGTGAAGTTTCCAACGGCAACTGGATTACCGGCATCAAATTCTTGGATCAATGGCGTGTCGGTCCGCAAGACGATATGCCCGACAGCATTGCCAAAAATAAAGGACACAACACCTATTATATGTTGCCCTTATTGTTGGGCATATTGGGTATTTTTTTCCAAGTTTATTCGGGTAAAAAAGGAACGGAACAATTTTGGGTTACTTTCCTGCTATTTTTCATGACGGGATTGGCTATCGTGGTATATTTGAACCAAACGCCCAATCAACCGCGTGAAAGGGATTATGCCTACGCTGCTTCGTTTTACGCATTCTGTATTTGGATTGGTTTGGGAACGGCAAGCGTTATCACAGGCATTCGGAAATATTTGAAACAAAATCCGACCGTATCGTCCATAGCGGGCGTTGCGCTTTGTTTGTTGGTTCCGATTCAAATGGTTTCGCAAACTTGGGACGACCATGACCGTTCAGGAAGATTCATTATGCGCGATTTTGGTATGAATTACCTGACAACCTGCGAACCCAATTCCATCATTTTTACCAACGGTGACAACGATACATTCCCCTTGTGGTATGCTCAGGAAGTTGAAGGCTACCGCACGGATGTTCGCGTATGTAATTTGAGTTATTTGAATACCGATTGGTATATCGACCAAATGAAACGCCAGGCATACGAATCGGATCCGCTTCCGATTGATTGGAAAAAGTATGAATATGCACAAGGCAAACACGATGTGGCGTATATTATTGATGAATATCAATATCCTTGGCCGATAGATAAAGTATTAGACCGTATCAAATCGGATGATTTACGCGATAAACGCTTGGGTAACTACAATATAGAAGCGGATAATGTACCGACTACTCACATCACCATTCCAGTGGATTCGGCGGCTGTAATTGCATCGGGAATAGTGAAACCTGAACATGCGGCATGGATTCCTCCTCATTTATTAGTCAATTTAGGAGAAAAGACGAACGAACAAGGTCAAGTAACAGCTCCCGCCAAGAGATACCTGATGAAAAACGAAATCATGGTGTTGGATATATTGAAAAACAATTCCGACTGGAAACGGCCGGTGTATTTTGCCATCACTGTCGGCGACGAACAGTATTTTCGTTTAGATCCTTATTTTCGTCAGGATGGTGCAGCATTCCGGGTGATGCCTTTTGAAGCCGCTCAATATCAACACATTGATGTGGATATTTTATACGATAATATGATGAACAAGTACAAATGGGGCAATTTGCAACAACCGGGATTGTATTTGGATGAAAATGTCATGCGTATGACCCGTACATTCCGCATCATGTTCGGACAATTAGCTCAAGCATTGATCGCAGAGAATGATTTTGAACGGGCGGAAAAGGCTGTTGATAAATGTTTGGAGGTAATACCGTCCTATAATGTACCTTACGATTTTTATTCGACCAATGAATTGGCGGTAACCTATTATCAGATCGGAAAAAAAGCAAAAGCCGATGAACTTTATGTGCAATTGGCAGAAATATCCACGAAAAATCTGAATTGGTATAACCGATTGAATAACCGGCAATACGCATCTGTTTTAAATGAAGTCAGAAAAGATCTTGTCTTTATGCAGGAAATTATGTCCTATTTTGCCGAGAACGATCAGGATAAATTCAATCAATATTCAATGGCGTATGCGAGTAGTATGGAACATTACCAGCGTTTTGTCGGTGGAGTGCAAACCGGAAGGGGGGGATTAAATCGCTAAATCATGCTAATTGAACGACCACCCTTGCTCTATCGCACGTTTTTCCCCAAAGCACATTGGCGGTTCAATACCCACGAAAAAGTAGTTTACTTGACTTTTGATGATGGGCCGGTGCCGGAAGTAACTCCTTGGGTGTTGGATATGTTGGACCAATACCACATCAAGGCCAGTTTCTTTTGCGTGGCAGATAATGTTAGAAAATATCCCGAAGTCTATCGGCAAGTGATAGAGCGGGGACATACGGTTGGCAATCATACGTTTCATCATTTGCAAGGATGGAAAGTGCGAACGAAAACCTATTTGAAAGATGTAGAAGAAGCCAACCAACTGATTCACAGCAAGTGGTTTCGCCCACCTCACGGGCATTTACGCCTGCCCCAATTCTTTTTATTGCGGAAACAGTACCACATCATTATGTGGGACGTGGTAACGCGCGATTACAGTTGTCTGCAAGTGGTGAAACAGGTTTTCAACAATGTGAAAAAATATACACGAAACGGCTCAATCATTGTCTTTCACGATTCATTGAAGGCAGAAAAAAAGATGAAAACAGTATTGCCCATGGCTATCGAATGGCTTTTGGAACAAGGATATACGTTTAAACCGATATGCGAATCCCCGGAATAAAATTATATCGTAAAATTCGTTACCGAAAAGGGTTTGGTGTGCATTCTCCTTTTGTGTACAATTTAATCACAAAAATTATTGAAGACAAAAGCGCCTATTATGTTTTTGATGATATCGAAAAATTCAGAAACAGGCTGTTGTCCGAAAAGAACGAAACAGGTCGTATCACCTTGGAGGAAACCCAATCACGCAACTATGGAGCGATTTTATTTCGTTTGGCACATTTTTTCAGATGCCAAACGATTGTTGAAATTGGAAGTTCGACCGGCATTATGGGACTGTATCTTGCTACGGCTTCCCGTGCCCAAAGCCGTTGTTATTTGTTGGAAGAGCGAGAAAATGTGTTGCAGACGTTGCACCAATGGGCCTTGGCACATGATTTGCAACATATCTACTGTATTACAGGACAGTATAAGGAAACCATCCAATCATTGAGTCTCCGGATGCAAAAAGCGGATTTGATTTTTATCAATCAACCCTCCGATTCAATGGATGTTGAGGCTGTGATATCATTGTGTCGTCCTTTGATCGGAAAACAAAGTATTTTGATTCTGAATGATATTGTCAGGAACAAAGAGGTCAAAACGGTTTGGCAGACATTAAAAGAGCATCCTCAATCGCGTGTAATGTTGGATTTATATGAGTTGGGAATCGTTTTTTTTGATGACAAATTGCCGAAAAGGTATTATAAATCGTATTTCAAGCATGAAAAAAAGCAGAATTTATACAAAAACAGGCGACGGGGGATACACTTCCTTGGTTGGCGGAAAAAGAGTACAAAAAATACATCCTCGCATAGAGGCCTACGGAACTATTGACGAATTGAATTCGTTTATCGCTTGTTTGCTGGAAGAAGTGGAATTGCAGGAAGACCGTTTATTTTTACGCCGGATTCAGTCGAATCTATTCATTGCAGGTGCCTCTTTGGCTACTGAAGATGAAGCAAAAATCGGTCGATTGTCGGAAGAAGAAGTCCGTGTATTGGAAATTGAGATTGACAAAATCGATGAATTAATCCCCCCGATGAAATTTTTTGTTTTGCCGGGCGGAACGAAAGCCAATGCTTTGGCACATGTCTGCCGGACCATTTGCAGGCGTGCTGAGCGGAATATGTATCGCATTACCGAAGGCGAAGCGTTGGATGCAATTACCTTCCAATATATCAATCGTTTATCGGATTATTTTTTCTTGTTTGCACGAAAACAAAACTTCATTCACAAGATTGAAGAAATTAAATGGGAGAATCCTTGTAAATAGATTATATTTTTATACTTTTGCGAGAAAAATTGAAAATATGTATTGGACATTAGAATTAGCTTCAAAATTAGAAGATGCACCCTGGCCAGCCAGTAAAGACGAATTGATTGATTTTGCGATGCGGTCAGGTTCTCCGCAGGAAGTAGTGGAAAACTTGCAGGAAATGGAAGATGAAGGCGAGATTTATGAATGTATCGAAGATATTTGGCCTGATTATCCGAGCAAAGAGGATTTTTTCTTCAATGAAGAAGAATATTGATGCAACTCCCTCAATTATACGAAATTTTCCAACGCTATCCGCTGATTTCAACAGATAGCCGGAATTGTCCGCCGAACGCTCTTTTTTTCGCATTAAAAGGAGATAAGTTTGATGGCAATCATTATATCAAACAAGTCCTTGATTCGGGAGTTGCTTTTGCCGTGGGTGATCGTGCCGGTTTGCCGAAAGATGAACGGATTATACAAGTGGATAATGTGTTGCAGACTTTGCAGGATTTGGCCCATTATCATCGCAAACAGATGAAAGTCCAAGTCATCGCCGTTACGGGAACCAATGGAAAAACAACCACGAAAGAACTCATTGCTACGGCTTTATCTTCTAAATATGTCACACTTTTTACACAAGGCAACCTGAATAATCATATCGGTGTACCGCTGACGTTATTGCAATTGAAACCTGAACATGAATTTGCCGTTGTGGAAATGGGCGCTAATCATCAGGGCGAAATCCGTGCACTTTGTCGAATTGCCGAACCTGATTTCGGCTTGATTACCAATGTCGGAAGAGCGCATTTGGAAGGTTTTGGCTCGTTTGAAGGTGTGGTTCGGGCAAAAACCGAATTATATGATTTCCTTCGGGAAAAAGGCGGTACCGTTTTCGGCAATTTGGACAATCCGTTTTTACAAGATTTCTATCCATCCTTGTCAATGGTCTATTATGGAGCTAACCCGCAGGCGGAAATTCATGGACACATAACGGCTTGCGCACCGGCTTTGGCTTTGGAATGGGAAAAAGGCAATGCAAAAAATTCTGTAACGACCCATTTAGTAGGAAGTTACAATTTTGAAAATGTATTGGCGGCAATTTGCATGGCCGATTATTTCGGAGTGGGAAGCGCTCTGATCAATCGGGCGATTCAAAACTATTTGCCAGGAAACAACCGTTCTCAGAATCATAAAACCGTGAAGAATGATTTGATTTTAGATGCTTACAACGCCAATCCGTGCAGTATGCAGGCCGCATTGGACAATTTTGCCCGCTTGGATGGATTTCCAAAAATGGTGATTTTGGGAGAGATGCGCGAATTGGGCGATTACAGCTATGAAGAACATCAACGGTTAATAGATAAACTTTCGATTTTGCCTCTGGAACAAATCTTTTTGGTGGGCGAGAATTTCAACAATCTTGCGGTCAATCCCAAGTGGAAAGTGTTTGCTCATACCGATGCATTGGCGGCTTATTTGCAGACTTCCGGACTTGAAGGGTACCATATTTTAATCAAAGGTTCACGCAACAATCAATTGGAAAAACTTATTCCTTATTTGTAATTTCACCGGTTTTTATTTCATTCAACTCGACCAATTTATTCACTATTGCATAAATTGTTAATCCGGATGTACTGTGAATTTGCAATTTGGAAGAAATATTGCGCCGGTGGCTGATTATGGTATGTGACGAAAGATGCAACTTGTCGGCTATTTGCTTGTTAGTCATCCCATTAATTACACAAACTATGATTTCCTTTTCGCGGACGGTCAGCAGTTCGTGGCGCTTTTCGTCTTCCGGTTCAATGATGAGTTTGGTCAGTTTTTCGTTAATCTGTTCAATCGAATCGTACATAGAAATCACTTCATCATAACATTTCAGTATCGAATTGTCCGACAAGGAATTTTGCAGGGCTATACATTTTAATTGCGGGTTGCCCGACTCTTTTTTAATTTGCAGCAATGAGTAAGTGCAGGCAATGGACGGATTCAAAATCAGCATATCGGGTTTTTGCCAGTGCAAGGAGTTTTTCAATTGTTCGGAGTCAGTTACTTCAAAGACATCCATTTGAATGGTGTTTAGACGGTGGAGAACAGCCAATATGCCGTTTCGGAGAATGACGGAAGGCTCTACGAGAACTATCTTGACAGGATGGCTCATACGATGGTGGGTAAAAACAGTTCGTCTTCAACCGCATTATGAAAAGTCAGTTCCTGTTCGCAATTGAAAATATCAAAAAGAAAGCGATTCATGGTGTTGGCATTGTGTGCAGGATAATATTTAATAAGGATGTTTTTGAATTCCGTTAAACGCGCTTCAATTTGTTCGTGTTGTTTGCCGAATCCTGTTGATAACTTTTCCCGCGAAGATTGACCGGTAGCCATTGAAAACACTTTATTGTTTTCATATAACATGTGTTTGCGGATAGCGGCGGTAAACTGGTCGAAATATTCCAGTACGGCTTTGTTCAAATCGTCTTCGCCCTCGGTGAGTACCGAAATCAGATTTTTCCGTATTTCAGGCAAGCGGTACTCCAAAAAGTAGGTGTGAGAATTGCGTAGATAATTGATTAACGCGGGCAGATAAATGGGAGGTTCTTCCGTTTTCCGTTCCTTATCGGATATCAAATGAATAATCGCCAGAAACGTATCGGTATCCACCTGATGTTCCCGGCAGACTTCGTCAATGGTTTTTTCGCCGACTCCCAAGGTGATGCCGAAGCGGCTGAGCACTGTCAGTGCGGGATAGTTCTCGCTGATCAGTTGGCTCATGGAGTCGGTGCTGCGGTATTTTCCGAATCTGAATTTATTGTACATGATGGTTTGTTTTCATTTGTGCGGTGCAAATGTACAGTTTTTATTTTTAATTGCAAGAAGGCTAAATATTAAATTGAAGAGCTAAGAAAGCTAAATATTATTTTAGGATAGCAGACACCTCATTTTAATATTTAGCCTAAAAATATCATACAGCGCCAAAGTGCGGCGCTGTATGATATTATCTTTGCAACGAAAAAGAGCAACAGCTTTTTTAGCCCAAAAATGTTTTCGTATGTAAAAAATGCTTATATTTGCAGCGTTGAATGCAAATTCAGCAGACATTTTTTAAAATAGAAAGTGTTTAACTTAATTTCTTTCTAACGAATCTGGTAAATTCAATAGGGAAAAGAAATAAGTAAAAAGCTCTCACGCCTATATAACGGCGTGGGGCTGTTACTTGTTTTATTCCCAAGGTCCTACCAGAACCCGTTAGATAAAATAAGATAACAGTTCCCACGCTTTCTGCATTTTAAATAACACTCTTCTTCGGGGAATTAGGAGAAAAATAACTTTCTAAAAATGAAAAAAAGTATTTTATTTTTGGCTGTCCTGTGTATCGCATGGAATGCTTGGGCGATTGATTTTGTAGATAATGGAATTTACTACAAACAAATCGGTAACGGAACTAATGTTGAAGTAACTTCTAATCCCGGTAAATATTCCGGAGCAATTACAATTCCTGCAACGGTGACTTACTCTGCGGTGACTTATGCTGTTAAGAAGATTGGCAGTAGCGCGTTTTCTTCTTGTACCGGATTAGCTTCTATTTCCATTCCCAACAGCGTAACGGAGATTGGAAGTTCTGCTTTTAGCGGATGTACTAATCTAAGTTCAATTCCTATTCCAAACAGTGTTACAAGTATTGAAAGCGGGGCTTTTAA
>JAITXK010000063.1 GCA_031284765.1 Candidatus Symbiothrix sp. | reverse complement strand
TTGTATCAAATTTAAATAGATCTAAAAACATTACATTTCAGCACGAACAATATATTTCAACTTTGAAAATAGTGCAAAATTTGCATTTTGCCCCTCTCTGTAAAAAATATTCACTTTTGTTTGGTGGTTCAAAAAAATGCCGTACCTTTCCCCTATAAATTTTGTCAGACATTTTTATGCGTTTGTGTGTAATTGAAAATTTAATGCTAACTTTGCTTTGAAATATCACCCTTGGGTGGGAAATACCAAGGCTCGCCCTCTGAATAAGAGGGCTTATTTTTTTATAAACATGATAAATTGCAAGGAAAAAAACCAAAAATAATGTATTTTTGCACCATGAAACACATTGCTCTATTCCTTTTATTTTCCCTTTTCCTGTTTCCGGCAAAAGCGATGGAAACAGATTCTCTACAAGTCAGTTTATTAACGGTTTTACCGCGTTCAAACGAGGTTTACACGATTTTCGGGCACACGGCTTTGCGCGTGCATGACTCTTCGCAAAACCTTGATATGGTTTTCAATTGGGGGACTTTCGACTTCAATGCCCCGTATTTTATTTATCATTTTGTAAAAGGCGAAACGGATTATTATTTGAGTTATTCGCCTTATGATCACTTTTTATATAGCTATTCGATGGGTAATGCCGATATTGTGGAACAAACCTTGGATTTGCCGGCCGAAGGAAAAGCCTGCCTGATGCAAAAGCTTGCCGAGAATATGCGCCCGGAAAATGTGGTGTATCGCTATAACTTTTTGTTCGATAATTGTACGACCCGTGTTCGTGATTTGATTGAAAGCTGTTCGCAAGGCCAACTCACATCTCCCCAATCGGAAGAAAAAGTTACTTTTCGCCAATTGATTCATACCTGCACACAATCCTATCCGTGGCTGGCTTTCGGTATTGATTTGCTGATTGGCAGCGGGGCCGATTCGTTGATAAACGCCCGTCAAACGATGTTTTTGCCCGAACAGTTACTGTCTGCCGTGGACAAAACTGCATTTGTGACAGATACCAGACAGGTATTGCAAGCGGTCAAAGAACCGGTCGCACCGGCGAAATTTTGGGATTCGCCTGCGGTTGCCGGATATTTATTATTGACTTTTTATTGCATCATTGCCATTACCGGATGGGTGAAAAAACGTCCTTTTAAGGGAATCTTTGCATTTTTATACTTAGTCGGCGGCCTTGCGGGCTGTTTGGTGGCATTTGTAAGCTTCTTTTCAGATCATCCTTGTGTTTCGCCGAATTGGAATTTGCTTTGGTTGCATCCTTTGCATCTTATAGCCTTTGCGGGTTGTTTTTGGGGTGTTCGTTTCAAAATACTCGGCTTCTACCACTATTTCAATGTGGCTATACTCACGATTTTATTGCTCGGCTGGCAGGTGTTTCCCCAGGCGTTTCATACGGCTGATATTCCGTATATACTTTGTTTGTGGCTGGCATCAAGTTATTGGCTTTCAATTAATAAAATCCACAGACAAGCCTAATTTAAGCAAGGCCGGATTTACCGGATAGTGTGGCAACGAAAAATACTCCGTTGGCGAAATAAACATCGCACTTGCATTATAATATTCGAGGAAGAAACGGGTTTGTTTCAGATGGCAATTGAGGAATCCGCTGATGAGCGGGTAGTTACCGACTTTGATTTTATCTTGTATCTTAAATTGTTGAGTCGCCGGTTCGTAACTTGGAGCGTAATATTTTGTCCAGTAGTGGGCATTCGCACCCATTTGAATCGTCAGCACCTTGGCGATTTTGAATTGAAGGTATAAACTGGTATAAGCCGCCAAAGCAGGCAGGGGAATGATTGCTTCATTACTCGATGTTTGATACACCACCTGATTATTCCAATGCAAGGCTTGCAATTGAAAATTCTGGTCTAATCGTGCAGCCAAAATTTGAATACTGCCACCGTCTTGCGCAGGCAATCCATCGTTTTGAAAATAGATGTAATTACTTACGTTTTCCACACCTAAGCTGAACGTAGTTTTTGTGTGTGGAATGTCGATTTTTCCCCCGATATATACTTTTTTGATGTTACTGAAATCGTTGTCCCACCAAAAATAGCGGCTCCGGTAATGGTTCTCCAACAAGGTGGGTGACAGGTTTTTAATCGAAGCATCGGCTTGAATGGAAGCCGTATCGCCCCAAACCGGAATGCGTGTTTCAATCGTTCCCGAAAGATTCAGGTCGCCTAAGTTATCCCCCAAAATGCCCAGACTTCCTTGTCCGTGATAGCGCAGGATTTTGCCGGTGCGTTTGGCCAATTCGCCCCCAACAACTGTAGAAGATTGATTGGCTGTATAGTTCACATCTGTCAGGTCCATCATGGTAAACGTGCGGATGTCCTGCGTGATGAACGCCGTCAAATCGAATTTTGCCCAGTGGCTAAACCCTTCGCGCAGCGACAAAGCCAAAGTATTACTCAACGACCAATAATCTATGGAGTCGTTGACACCGCCTTCCCGGTTCGGAAATCTGTCTATTTTATTGGCATAATAATCAGCCACTTGAGTGGAATCGGCTGTATAGAATTTCTTTTTAGAGGTCTTGTAATCGAAGGTATAAATGATGCTTGACACCGGGATAAACTGCTTGATGGTGTCGCCTTCCTCATCCATTCGGGTCGTTTTCCGTTTAAAACCCAAGTTATAATGATAATTCAAAAAGAGTTGATTGCCTTTGAGTTGGTTCCATGTCGTATTTTCGCCGTTACTCAGAGCGGTTTGGATATCGCGAGTCGTCATGTTTTGGTCGTTGGCATAACCGGGATGGGTGATTAGCGTATCATTGAGAATACCGCCGTTTTCGGCATTGGTATAATCCTTTGGATTGATAAAGAGATGCACTTGATGCCTGTCCGACAAGTAATTGCCGAAAAACACCCAGTCCAAATGCTTGGCTGACTGTGATTGATAAAATCCCCGTGCATACAAATAATCTACATCGAAACCTACATTCAGCTTTTTGCCGAAATTGGATGTCAGCAAAGCCTGAAAACGCTCTTCCCGCCAGATACGGCCTCCCGCCCGCTGATAGGAGAGATTGGTATGTGGCATTTTCGTATTGAGAAAATTGAAGCGTTCGGGTGTGCGCATGTAGGCGGAATAGGGGTCTTCGAACATAAATGGTGACCGGTCATCGCGCTCAAAGAATATGCGCGATTCGCCGGGCAAGCCCAGATTGCCGAGATAGGCCATGGCAATGCTCTGTCCCTCGACATTGGTGCGGTTGAAATAATCAGTCAGGAAAGTATCGGGCAGGGCTTTGAACATTTCGCCTGTGCGTCGTGTAATGTGCCAATAAGAGATTCTTTTGGTGGTATCTACGCTCATTTCGGGAACTGTCCGCGTGCTGTCATTAGCGATTGTCCCATCCTCCAGTTCTTGTCCGAAAGCAGGGCAGGTAAGAAGTAGAAAAAAGACAAAGACAAGGTGTTTATTCATTGTTATCGTTTAATTATCGGGATATTGCTCCTGTAATTTTGTAAATTCCTTTATCAGTTCACCTTCGCTGTCGTCTGTTTTTCGAATGCCTTCTTTCAAGATGGATTTGGCTTTTTGTATTTCGCCCAACATGGCTAAAAAGTTGCTTTTGTACAAATATAACAAACTGATTTCGGGGGCAAACTTCAGCGCCTCATCCACATAGTGCAAAGCTTCCTCCCACAGATTTAATTGGGAACACATATTGATTGCGAGGATATGGATAGGACCGGCATCTTCGTTTTCTTTCAGATATACCTTGATTTTTTCCAGCGCTTTGAAGTAGATGCCTTGTTTTTCATAGAGCGTAATCAGGCGCAGGGTAATGTAACTCTGTTTGCTGCCCAGGGATTCGGCAAATTCAAAGGCATCAATCGCTTTTTCGGCTTCGTCCAAATCATCGGCATAGATGGCGCCTATGCGAAGCCATGTTTCGGTGTCCCAAGGATTGATTTGTTCGATTTTTTCGGCTATTTCCACGGCCTTTTCTTTTTCTTCCAACGAAACAAATGCTTGCAGTTTAAGCCAATAAAAATCGACCTGTTCACCCATAAGCTCAACGGCTTCGTTGATAACGCCAAGCGAAGCCTCGAACAAATCCACTTCGATTAACGCCTCGCACATGGCCTGATAGATCACTGAAAGGCTTTCAGAGTCGTTTTCATATTTGCTTTTCATGCCTTGGAAGAGCAGGAAAGCATCTTCTTCCATGCCCAAATGCAGTAATGCACAGATTTTATTTCCGTCCATCCAAACATCGGCTTGTTCTTTGTATTCTTCGACCAATGTCAAAATATCTTCCCACAGTTCGAAGTCGTTCAGCAGGATGGAGATGTCATAAATCATCTCTAAATCGTTCGGATAAAAATGCAGTGCATAACGAATTGATTGCCGGGCTTTGTCCAATTCCGATTCATTTAAATAGATTTCAATAATCTCGCAGAGTTCATCGGATTCTACGAAATGTGGCGAACGGTTATTGGAGAGCGACTCGTCCCATTCAAGATAGAAATCGGGAAAAGATTCTTGTCCGTCCTCTTCAAAATCCATGTCAAAATCGTTGAATAGATGCATGTTTATTTGTTTTTGGAATCTTTTAATGATACTGTCCGGTTGAAAATGAGCTTGCCGTTGCTGGAGTCCGGGTCTACATTGAAATAGCCGATGCGTTGGAATTGGAAGTGGTCAAGAGGTTTAGCATTCGCTAATTCCTTTTCTACGCGCGCTCCGGTTTTCACTGTCAATGCTTCGGGATTCAGTAACTGACGAAAATCCGTTTCTTCCGCCGCGGGATTTTCCACATTGAACAGCCGGTCGTACAAACGCACTTCCGCCGGCAGGCTGTGTTCTACCGACACCCAATGCAAAGTGCCTTTCACTTTCCGGTTGGCTTCGGGCATTCCGCTTTTGGTGTGCGGGTCGTATTGAGCATAAATTTCTTCAATGATTCCGTCACCGGCTTTTTTCACACCGGTACATTTGACAATATATGCGTTTTTCAGGCGCACTTCCTGTCCGGGAGTCATGCGGAAAAACTTTTTCGGGGCATCTTCCATGAAATCTTCGCGTTCGATATACAGTTCGCGGGTGAAAGCGATTTCGTGCGTGCCCATGGATTCATCTTCGGGATTATTCACGGCCTCCAACTTTTCGACTTGGCCTTCGGGATAATTGGTTAGAATCAGTTTGACAGGGTCGATAACGGCCGAAACCCGTTTGGCACGGGCATTTAAATCTTCCCGGATCGAATGTTCGAGCAAAGCCACATCAATCAACGCCTCGAATTTGGTGTACCCGATTTTATCCACGAACTTGCGGATGGATTCGGGTGTGTAACCTCTTCTGCGCAAGCCTGTTAGGGTTGGCATTCGCGGGTCGTCCCAACCGCTGACCAAACCTTCCTGCACCAGTTGTAGCAATTTGCGTTTGCTCATCATGGTGTAAGTCAAGTTCAGACGGTTGAATTCGTATTGTCGTGGGCGGTAATCTCCGTCTTCGGGGCGCAATTCTTTCAGTTCGTCCACAAACAAATCGTATAACGGACGGTGCACAACAAATTCGAGTGTGCAAATCGAGTGGGTAACCCCTTCAAAATAATCGCTTTGGCCGTGGGCGAAATCATACATCGGATAGGCTTTCCATTTGGCGCCGGTACGGTGATGCGGATGATGAATCACACGATAAATAACCGGATCGCGGAAATGCATGTTCGGGTTGGCCATGTCGATTTTTGCCCGCAAGACCATGGCGCCTTCGGGAATTTCCCCACTGTTCATTTTATTGAATAGCGCCAGATTTTCTTCGATAGAGCGGTCTCGGTAGGGCGAATGAGTACCCGGTCGCGTTGGCGTGCCCTTTTGTTGGGCGATGGTTTCGGACGATTGTTCATCAATATACGCTTTGCCGGTCTGAATCAGTTGTACAGCAAAATCCCACAACTGTTGAAAATAATCGGATGCGTAGTAAACATTTTTCCAGTTAAACCCCAGCCACTGAATATCTTCCATAATGGAATCTACATATTCCACATCCTCTTTGGAAGGGTTGGTATCATCGAAACGAAGATTGCATACGCCGCCATAATTCCGGGAGATGCCGAAATCCATGCAAATGGCTTTGGCGTGGCCGATATGAAGATAACCGTTGGGTTCGGGCGGGAAGCGGGTTTGAATACGACCTCCATTTTTGCCTTCTGCCAAATCTTTTACTACAATCTCTTCTATAAAATTGAGACTTTTATTGTTTTCTTCGTTTGTAAGATTTTCCGTGGACATGCTTAATTGAATTAGGGTGGCAAATTTACGGAATATATTTGGAAGTTAAAAATGTCGGCTAAATATTCCGAAACGGGCGGATGCTTGATACATTATTTGCTGTGAATAAAAAAACAGTCCAATTATCGGTGGTGGCGCAAACTTTTTATGTTGGCGTACAAATCATGGTGTGGACGACAGACTTAATCTATAACAAACGTTTCAATTCTTGAATCCGCTTGTACGAAGCGTCAATAGTTTCAGGCGCGATTTTACCCGATTTTACCAATTTGAAAATAATATCTACGGCTTTTTGAGCAATGCAAGGGTCGTAGGTTTCACCGTTGTTGGAAAGACAGAGCAAATCGGCGCCGGCATTGATGGCGTGTTCCAGGATTGCTTCCAACGAGTAGTTTTTGACCAGGGCGCCCATCGCCAAATCATCGGTAATGATCACCCCTTTGAAATGCAGTTGTTGGCGGAGAATATCCGTCAGGATGGCTTTGGATAGGGTGGCGGGGTAGTGGGGGTCTAAATGGGCGTTGAAAATGTGGGAAGTCATCACGACGTGTACTTGGCCGGTTTGAATCAGTTGGCGGTAGGGGGCTAACTCGCAGGTGTTCCATGTTTTGCTGACGTCAACGTTTCCTAAATGTGTGTCGGCGGACGAACTCCCGTGCCCGGGAAAGTGCTTGAGGCTGCCAATTACACCGAGCGATTGTTGGGTTTCCAACCACCATTGGGCGTGACGGATGATGGTCGTGGTGTCTTTGGAAAAACTCCGTTGTACGCCGCCGATAATCGGGTTCTTCGGATTGAGATTGACATCGACACAAGGCGCAAAATTGAGATTGATGCCATGGGCTTTCAATGTTTTGGCACAGATGGAGGCGTAATATCGGGTGCTGTCTTCGTTATTGATTTTGCCCAGATATTCGGCGGAAACCGAAGCGGGGAAACCGTATTTGGCCTTTAAGCGATTCACTTTCCCCCCTTCCTGATCGATGGAGATAATGAGTTTCTCGTTGGTCAGTTTCTGCAAATCTGCGCTTAATTGCTTCAGTTGTTTCGGGTTGCTGATGTTTCTTCCGTATTTTTTGCTTGGTGCATCGTAATCGAATAAAATTACTCCGCTGATGTGGCGTTGCTGAATGTCGGCGATGATGTGATTATTGGCTTGCAGTTCCATGCCCCGGAAGCCGATGATGAGCATTTGTCCGATTTTGTGTTTTAGTTCTGTGTTTTGAGGGGTTTCTTTGCTGTTTCCTTTGGAAGTAGCCGTTATAAAAATGAAAAAAACGACCGCAAGCCCCCAACGGACTTGTAAAGATGAATGTTTTGACAGTGGCATAGTGTTATTCTTTATAGTAAATTCGTTTCACACGTGGCGAAATGGATGTTAGAATTTCGTAGGGAATGGTTTCCAACTGTTCAGCCAACCGGCTGATGGTAATTTGTTCGCCGAAGATAATGGCCGTATCGCCCTCTTTGGCTGCTATATTGGTCACATCCACCATGCAAATATCCATGCAGATATTGCCGATGAAGGGGCAGAGTTGTCCGTTGATCAGTACATTGCCTTTTCCGTTGCCTAAGCGGCGATCTAATCCGTCGGCATAACCAATGGGAATGCACGCAATTCTTGATTTTCGGGAGATGACGCCGTTGCGATTATAGCCGACAGTAACATCCGGTTCTATCTCACGGATTTGCAGGATGCGGGTTTTCAGCGTGGCCACGGGCTTTAGCAAGGCATTGTCTATCGCAGAGATACCGTAGAGGCCGATGCCTAAACGCACGAGGTCGAATTGCGCTTCGGCAAAACGTTCGATGCCTGCCGAATTCAGGATGTGGCGCCATACCGGATAGCCCAGCAGTTGTTCCAATGCTTTGGATTCTTGCGTAAATTGTTCGATTTGTTGATGCGTAAAATCATCTAACAGCGGCGAGTCGCTTCCCGCCAGATGCGAGAAAACCGATTTGACGGTCACGCCGTTTTGTTCATTCAGCTTTTCGGCTGCAAGGGGAATGTCTTTCCGGTCGAAGCCCAAGCGGCTCATGCCTGTATCTAACTTGATGTGAATTGGATAATTCACAATTCCCCGCCGTTTGGTTTCGTGGATAATCGCTTCCAGCAGGTTGAGGTTGTATATTTCCGGCTCTAAATGATATTCCAACAGGGTGTTGAAAGCATGTTCTTCGGGATTCATGACCATAATCGGCATCGTGATACCTTCGCGTCGCAGTTCCGCGCCTTCATCGGCCAATGCTACGGCCAAATAATCCGCACCGCGTTCCTGCAAGGTTTTTGCCAATTCGTAAGAACCGATGCCGTAGCCAAAGGCTTTGACCATACAAATCACCTTGGTTGCCGGTCTTAATTTGGAACGAAAATGCTTGAGGTTGTGTATGATGGCGTCTAAATTGACTTCCAAGATGGTTTGGTGGGCTTTTTCGGACAATTGTTCCGAAATACGTTCAAAACGCGATTGGCGTGAGCCTTTGATTAAAATCAGCGAGTGTTTCAATTTGCGCCAAATACCCGAATGTAGAAAACTTTCGGTCGTGGGAAAGAAATCCTTTTCCATGCCGAAAAGATTGGAATGGGACAGCAAATTAGGGCCGATGCCGATAATATGCTGTACCTGATTTTGTTCGACCAATGCTGCAACCTTGCGGTAAAAAGCAGCCGGCACCAAGCCCGATTGTAGAATATCGGACAGTATCAGCACTTGTTTCAATTGGTTTTCGCCCGAACGGCGCGCCATGAAATCCAGCGCAATCGACAAGGAATTAATATCGGAATTGTAAGTGTCATTAATTAATATATTGCCGTTGATGCCTTTGCTGACGTCCAAGCGCATGGCCACCGGGTCTAATTTATCGAAACGGGACGGTAGATCGCTTAGGTCGGGAGCTAAAAACAGGGTCAAAGCCAGGCAATGGATGGCATTTTCTATCGAAGCATCGTCCGTAAAAGGAATTTGAATAGATATCGCGTGTTCGCATGGACGTAGATTCCATTGGGCATTGATACGGGTGTGGTCGATTGCTTTTTCAATATTTGAGATGAACAACGACGCCTGTTTGTTTTGCACAGACCAGGCAATGGTTTTAGTCACCAAATCGGCCTTTTCCATACAGTATTTTACCACTGTTTGGTCTTCGTTATAAATAATGGTATCGGTTGATGCAAACAGCTTGAGTTTTTCCAAACATTTTTCTTCCTGCGACGCAAAGTTTTCCTGATGCGCCTCGCCGAGGGTTGTAAAAATACCGATAGTCGGGCGGATAATGGATTCGAGTTTCTCCATTTCATTCGGCAGAGAAATGCCCGCCTCGAAAATGCCTAATTGCGTTTGTTCATTCAATTGCCAAACCGACAGCGGAACGCCGGTTTGTGAATTATAACTTCTGGGTGAACGGACTACCGAAAAACGGTCGTGCAACAATTGATACAACCATTCTTTGACGATGGTTTTGCCGTTGCTACCGGTAATTCCAATAACCGGAATGTCAAAGAGTTGGCGATGCAGGGAAGCTAATTGTTGCAAGGCGGTAAGCGTATCGTTTACCCACAGGCAGTTGGCGTCGGGCATGCGCTTCCTCCCGTCAAAATCGTGTTGAACAACAAAATTGCGGACGCCTTTTTCGTACAAATCCGCAATGTAGCGATGTCCGTCGTTGTGTTCGGTGGGCAAAGCAAAAAAAAGAGTGGCAGCCGCTTCCGAGAGGGAGCGGCTGTCCGTTAATAAAATGCGTATTTCTGCATCCTGTAAACTCGTGGTGTGGGCATGAATGGCAGAACCGATTTCAATAATAGAGTGAGTCATGATTCCTCTTCTTCGTCCTTTTCTTCTGTTTCATCATTGAATTCTTCTTCCTCTATTAGAGGAAATAGCGGTTTTTTCGGTGCCTTTTGTATTTTTTTCATCAACTGAGAGGAAACGAGAAGCAAAATAATGATGACAATTATATATGCAATTTGTTTATAGGGCATGGGAATTGACATTAAATTTATAAATTGTTTGACTGTTAAATACCGAGTCTTTCTGCAAAATGGTGGACGGGAAATTCGGGTAATGCGGAGAATCGGGGAAATGTTGCGTTTCCAGCACGAAAGCGATTCGTTTTTTATCATTATAGAACTGCAAACCGGGTTCCGTAGTGTAAATTTCCATGCCGATGCCTGTGATTGCGCTTTGAAGTTTACCCGCTAAATTGGAAATATCTCCCGGATGATTCAATACATAATTTAAATCATATTGATACTCGGTATCAATTGTTCGCGGGGAAGTGAAATCCAAAACTCCTTGCACGGGGGAGATTTCGCCGGTCGGAATCAAATCTTCTGTGGTGGGAGTATATTTTGCCGCATCAATATACAAGCTTTGTTCGGCAAACGTAGCGGATTGTGCGCCCGATAGATTGAAATAAGCATGATTGGAAACATTGATGAGTGTTGTTTTGTCGGTAGTTGCTTGATAATCAATTTTTAAAGCATTATCATCCGTGAGCGAATAGGTAACGGTTAAATCTACATTTCCCGGAAAACCTTGTTCGTCGTCTTTGGAATAATAGGTGCAGATCAATTGATTTTCAGCAGCTTGTTCAATTGTAAAATAACAGGTATGAAACCCGCGCGGCCCGCCGTGAAGGATGTTTTTCCCTTCATTTTGACGTACACGATAGGTTACCCGGTCCAATTCAAATGTTCCGTTGGCAATACGATTGGCGTAACGGCCCACAATGGCTCCGTAATAATCGCCCAATTGCAGATAAGGGGCAATGCTGTCGTATCCTAACACCACATTTAGAGGGTTGCCGTCTTTATCCGGCACTGCGATCGAAACAATTCTTGCTCCGATATTGATCACTGTCACTTCCATGCCTTGGGCATTTTTGATGACATACAATTTGTTTACATATCCGTTGTCTGTTTTGTATTCAAACTTGGATGGTAACAAACCCGAAACGGTTGTCGTTTCAACCGGTTTTTTGTTGCATGAAGTCATGAACAGGCAAACTATTGCCATTGAAAATAGAATTTTTTTCATACCTTATTATTATTAATGTGTTATAAATATTTTTTCTTCTTAAAAAACCACAGCACAATTCCGCCTGAGAACAACATCAGTATAATGGAAAATAAATAACCCCATTTCCAATGCAATTCGGGCATAAATTCAAAGTTCATGCCGTAGATGCTGGCAATCAGTGTCGGCGGCATGAAGACTACCGTAATAATGGTAAATATCTTGATCGTCTTGTTTTGTTCGATGTTCAATAAACCGAGGAAAGTATCCTGCAAGTAGTCCAACCGGTCGAAACTGAATTTAATGTGTTCCAATAAAGAATTGATGTCCTTGATCATGATGGTGAGTTTGGAACGCAAGTCGTTGGGGATTAAATTGCTTCGCAACATGTTGGAAACCGCCCGCTGTTTGTCGATGGTGTTTTCGCGGAACATCATGGTGCGTTCCTGTAAGTTTTTGATATCCAATAAAGCATCTTCGTCGGCTTCCTGAATGCTGTTACTTAAATGAGTGATCTCGCGCGTAATATCTTCGATCATGTCGGCATCGAATTCGATCCGTGTTTCCAATAGCGTAACGAAAACATGGTAGCCAGTGGGGTAATTTTCGGGGTTGGCGAATACTTTTTTGACGGTTTCGGTAAACGAACCCAATTCATCGCCGCGCACCGAAACTAAAATATTGTTTTTCAAAATAAAGGATACGGGACTTTTTTCGTAATTGTTCATCAGGAAGTTGGCATTGACCACCAATGTGTCGCGTGTTTCAATGTATCGCGAAGAAGTTTCGATTTCGATCATCTCTTCTTCTTCCTGTATATAAATTTTGAGGAATTCTTCCAATTGCGATTCAATCTCTTCGTCAACATCGTGCAAGTCAATCCATAAAAACTGGTCTGTAGGTGTTTTTTTGAGAAATTCGATGCTGCGGCTTACCTTGATAGCGCCATCTTTATGGTAAAAGAGTTTGAATTCTGACATAATAATAATGTTTCAAAAAGAAAATATTCAGTTGATTCATTCCGCCCACCCCAAAGGGTTCGCAAAAGTAATCTAAAAATCCGAATTTTAAATCTAAAAAAGGCTAAATCTTGCGATATGATTTCTCAATTGTGCAGGAAGTGCTGGAAATGTACCGGAGAAAGATACGATTTTGCTGTTTTTGCCGTTCTTTATTATAAAAATACATCCATTCATGTTATCCATACTTCTTCCGGTATATAATTTTCCTTGTTTGGACTTGGTACGGGATTTGGCGGCGCAAGCCCGGCAGATGGATGTGCCAATTGAAATTATATGTATAGACGATTGCTCCTCCCAATACAAAGAAGACAACCGGCCGATACAGAATATTCCCGCATGTACCTATATTGAATTGACGGAAAACATAGGTCGAAGCCGGATTCGCAATTTATTGGCCTCCAAAGCGCAATACGATTATGTTTTATTTATAGATTGCGATTCGAAAATTTCTACTTCCGGTTACATTCAAAATTATATCAAAGAAGTGCAGCAATATGATATTGTGGCAGGAGGCACGCTTTATGAATCTTCTCCGCCATCGGATACTGCTTATTATTTACATTGGAAATACGGTTCTGTCCGTGAGCCGAAACCGGATCACCGGCAAGACAAAGTATTTACATCCAATAATTTTATCATTAAAAAAGAGATTATTGAAAAATATCCGTTCAATGAACAAATTGTCCGCTACGGACATGAAGATTCTTTTTTTCAAATGGCTTTAGAAAAAGACCAGTTGTTTATTCACTATATCAACAATCCGGTCATTCACATCGGATTGGAAACCACTGTCCGTTTCTTTGCAAAGACCAGGGAAAGTATGATGAATTTGCGTGATTTATATGTTGGCGGCGCTATTGCCGAAACAGATATACCAAAAATCAGGTTGCTGAAAAGCTATCTGCGAATCAAAAGATATAGAGCGCAAACAGTGTTTTCCATTTTTTATCCGTTGATTCATTTTTTAAACTATAAAATTAATTTCAGTCGACATCCTAATTTATTGCTGTTAGACCTTTATAAGTTGGCTTATTTTATCCGAATTTTGGCATTTACAGATGAAAACAACTCGTAAAAGAAAAAAAAACATTAAATTTCGATAAAATTTTTTCCAAATAGTTTTCTTAATTAATCAGAAATACTATCTTTGTACGAATTTTTAAATAAAAACATTATGAAAGCTTTAGTAAGCAAGTTAATTGAAGAATTTGCATCATTCGAAAAAGATGCAAACGCGCAAGTAGAAAGTGGAAACAAGGCAGCGGGAACCCGTGCTAGAAAAACCTCTCTGGGTATTGAAAAATCCCTGAAAGAATTCCGTAAACAATCTATTGAAGCCGCGAAAAAATAAGATGAATTCTTATTTGAATGACAGAATTGGGGGATATGTTTTATATAAAAACTATCCTCCTTATTCTTTTTAGCAGTTGTAATTTAAAGAACATAGACATTAATACAGATTAATTCACAATGAAAATAAATAATATTCTGAGTGTTTTTACACCGAAAGACGTTAAATTTTTACCTTTATTGAAAGACTTGTCAGACATTATGGTCAAGAGTGCTTCCTTGTTGCATGATTTGCTGGCTTTTACGGAAAAAGACCAGCGCCCCGAAATTTGCAGATTAATTAAAGTGGAAGAAACCAATGGCGATAAACTTTCCAATAGCATTTCCAAAGAGTTGAATAATACATTTATTACTCCGTTTGATCGCGAAGACATTAATGAACTGGCCGATAAAATCGAAGAGGTCATTGATGTGATTAACCGCGCAGCTCAAAAAGTATTGCTCTATGATCCCGATCAATTTCCGGATTCTGCTGTTCAGATGACAGAAGTTGTTCAAAAGGGCACGTTGGAAGTGCAAAGCGCGGTGGACGGCTTGGAACATCTAAAAAAATCGGATGTTGTTTTCCGCAAACATTATAAAGAAATCAAGGCGTTGGAAGAAGAGGCGGATGGTATATATGAAAAAGGAATCATGGACTTGTTCCGTAACGAAAAAAACACGGTGGAATTAATCAAGTTGAAAGAAATTATTCAGGAATTGGAAAAAGCAGCCAATAAAGTCAATTCTACAGGGAAAATATTGAAAACTATTTTTGTCAAATACGCATAACAAAACTATGACACTACTGATTGTTATTATTCTATTAGCAGTTATTTTCGATTTTATAAATGGGTTTCACGATGCCGCCAATGCCATATCGGTCATTGTTACCACGCGGGTATTGACTCCGTTGCAGGCCGTATTGTGGGCTGCTGCATGGAATTTTGTTGCCTTTTTTGTCGCAAAATATATTATAGGCGAGTTTGGTATTGCGGATACGGTTTCTAAAGTGGTTTTGCATGACTACATTACGCTGTCGATCATCTTGGCCGGATTAATTGCCGCCATATTTTGGAATTTGCTGACTTGGCGATTGGGCATCCCGTCTTCTTCGTCCCATACATTAATTGGCGGATTTGCCGGAGCGGCTATCTGCGCATCGGGATTTTCGGCGATCCAATCCTCGGTTATCTTGAAAATTGTTGCTTTTATCGTTTTGGCTCCGTTAATCGGGATGGCCATTTCTGCAATTATCACCATCATTGTTTTATGGTCGTTCCGAAAAATGAATCCGCATAAAGCAGAACATGTTTTTAGAAGGGTGCAATTGTTCAGTTCCGGTTTATTCAGTTTGGGACACGGTTTGAACGACTCTCAAAAAGTAATGGGAATTATTGCCACCGCGATGATTGCCGTAGGGCAAATCAAATCCATAGAAACGGTTCCCGATTGGGTTCCATTGACCTGTTTCGCCGCCATTGGTTTAGGCACGATGATGGGTGGATGGCGTATTGTCAAAACGATGGGAAGTAAAATCACCAAAGTGACATCAATGGAAGGCGCTTGCGCCGATACGGCGGGCGCTTTAACCTTGTTTATCACGGAAATACTGAAAATTCCGGTAAGTACCACACATACCATTACAGGTGCTATTATCGGTGTTGGAGCGGTCAAACGCTTATCGGCCGTGCGGTGGGGTGTAACCATCAATTTGCTTTGGGCTTGGATATTAACGATTCCTGTTAGTGCATTATTGGCGGCCGGATTTTATACCATTTTGCGCGTTGCCGGTTTGTAAATCAGAAAAATTATTTTGAGGTGGCATAAAAATAGTGAGGCTGGCCTTTGAATCAGGCCAGCCTCACTATAGCATTTATAAAAAAATAGTTAGCAGATACTCTTTTCTTTTTTCCTAAGCAACCAAACGAAATAACCGCCGGACAGAACGATAAACGTGAGCAATGAATCGGATAGCGGCAGCGCCGGATCCATTGTTGGGCTGGAAATGCGTTGTGCGCCATTTTGGGTTGCGTATTCTTTTTCCGAGTTGATTTGATATTCCGTTTGCGGATTTTTCAACCATTGTTCGGTACGCTCTTTGAATGTGACTTTTGAAGTATGGGCGCCGGATGCATCTACTGTCAGGCTTCCAAGAACGAACAGGCTTATAGCTGCTGTAATTAGTTTCTTTTTCATTGTTGTTTAATTTTTAATGTTTGATAAAAAATACTTTAGAAAACGCTACTTTTTGTGATTCGTGAGTCTTTTTCACTACATAAAATCCGTCTGCTGTCGGTAATTTCACTTCAAGACCTTGCAAGGTGTAGTATTTTGTTTCTACAACGGGGTCGTTAGCGCCGATGGATTGCAGGCCGGTGTAGTGACCGTCGCCCACTCCGATCGATGAACGCCAAGCGGTATTTCCACTTTTGATAGCAACAATTGCCTCAAAAGGCTTGAGTGGGGTAGCAAGACTGATGTTTGACACACGATTAAACCTCTGATCACTGTTGTTATAATTATATTGATAGTAATCTATCGCATTATTAATAGAAGTAATATTGCTTACATGCGGATTGACAACCAGAGTATAGTCGTTATTGAGAGCGGTGGTAGCTTTACCGACCGCGGGTGCGCTGCTTATTGAAGGAACTGTTGCGGAAGTGAATGTTACGTCAACCTCTGACGGGAAATCACCTGATGGGAACTGAATAATATAGCCGGTATTAGCCTGAATAGCATCAGTAAACAAAAATTTGTTGTTAACTCCATCATATTTTTTAACAAAGAAATCGCCTGTTGAACCGGCTGATTCTGTGAATATTTGCGAATTCGTATCTCCATTATAAATGGCTAATGCAGTGCCGTCTGCTTTGGTAATAGACGCTATAGCAAACGGGAATCCCATTGGATACCAAAGGCCGGGGGTGAAGGTTTTTTTTACTTTCACGACACCGTTGGTAAATGTTACTCCTTCTGCATCTGTTAATTGTGCGGTGCCGCCATCAGTGGAATGGAAGATGATATCGGCGTGGATGTTGGGATTGTAATCTGAGTAAGATTTGCTGGCATCTGTGCCGGTAGCATCAATTTTTAAATGCTTCTTGAATACCAGCGTTGGCGCTTTCGTGATGTCTCCGGAAGCAATAGCTCCTTCGATTGAATGGAAATACATTGTGGCATCTGACGATTCGGCAGGTAATTCATTCGCCAATTGTATCCGAATTGAATGGTTTCCTATCTTCGAAAGGATGTATTCGCTTATATCTATAGAAACAGTTTCTTCTTCAGCCGGAGATGCAGTAACCGCTTGCATAACACTGGAAATAGCTCTACCGTGAGGTGTTGTACGATTTTCACTGTTTCCGGACCATGTCATATTTTGAATGTTTGGTAAAGTGGAGGGAACGTCACGTGCAACATATTTAAATGCGGTAGTTCTATTTGCTGCAAGTTGAACAACCAACTTCAAAGAAGCCAAATCGTATCCTTCTGCGCGTACATCCTCCGGAATTTCAAATTCTAAGTAAGATCTGCGATAATATGAATCACTGGTAGTACCTTTTCCAACAGCCAATCGTGTACTTTTGTAGTTGTTTTCAGTAGAGGTAGAACCGTTTACCCATGTATCTTCGGATACCGGCACTTCATTGATGGCTACCGCTGTGAGGATAATATTTTTGTTTTCTTTCAAAGCCGCATAGCTTATGGAATACGTATCTCCCTGTTTCGTTGGAATCACTTTTTCCTTGTTGTTTACCAATACCACGGGCAAATGATAGCCATTGGCCACTTTAAATGTAACCTCAAATGTATTCCAATAGCGTTTATCTTGTGTTGCTTCGCTTACTTCTGTAATACCTGCTTTAGAAGTAATCTCTATGTGAACAGGATTTTCCACTGTTGCAATAGCAATCGCTATATTGTTATCTACGGATGGAAGGGAAACGGTATAAACGCCTTCTACTGGAGTTGACAGCACATAAGGAATACCGTCTATAGTTACTGTAGGAGTATAACCTTCAGCAGTAAATTTTAATGCAAATGGGGCGCCTGTGGCTACATAATAAGTATCGGCAGGAGTAGGAAATGTAATGATTGCAGCTTCTTCACCCGATTGACTTACTGTTACTGTTTTTGGAGGAGCAGCAGCAAGTGCAATTGCGGTGTTGTCGGTAATTGGATACGATACAGTATATGTATCACCGGCCAAATTGCCGGTTATTGCCGGTACGCCGTTGAGAGTTATGACCGGGACATAGTTTGGGGTTACTTTATACGTCAGCGTAACCGATTCGCCATACG
>JAITXK010000021.1 GCA_031284765.1 Candidatus Symbiothrix sp. | reverse complement strand
GTTTGGAAACGCAACATTATCCCGACAGCATTCATCATCCGGAATATCCTTCGATCGTGCTTCTTCCGGGAGAGGTTTTTGAATCTAAAACGGTTTATCGGTTTTCGGTGCGGTAAAATGGGAGGAAAAAAGTTTGATTTACACCTTTAATGTAGTTAGAATATGCAAAAGAAAAAGATCTTAGTTACGGGAGGAGCAGGTTTTATTGGCTCACATCTCTGTGAACGCTTGTTGAAAGAGGGCAATGAAGTCATTAGTTTGGATAATTACTTCACAGGTTCAAAAGATAATGTCATCCATTTGTTGGATAATCCTTACTTCGAACTTATCCGTCACGATGTTTCCAATCCTTTTTTTATAGAGATAGATGAAATATACAACTTGGCTTGTCCTGCCTCTCCGATACATTATCAGCACGATGCTATCCAAACGGTGAAGACTTCAGTGATGGGGGCTATTAATATGTTGGGGTTGGCGAAAAGGGTGAATGCCAAAGTGCTTCAAGCCTCTACAAGTGAGGTGTATGGTGATCCTTTTGTACATCCGCAGGTGGAATCGTATTGGGGCAATGTCAATCCGATAGGTATTCGCTCTTGTTATGATGAAGGCAAGCGTTGTGCGGAAACGCTATTTATGGACTACCATCGACAGAACAAGGTAAAGATTAAAATTATTCGTATTTTTAATACCTATGGACCAAATATGAATCCCAATGATGGACGGGTCGTTTCAAACTTCATTGTGCAGGCGCTCAAAAACGAGAATATTACTATTTTTGGCGATGGCACACAAACACGCAGTTTTCAGTATGTAGATGACTTAGTGGAAGGTATGGTGCGCATGATGGCTACCGATGATTCTTTTACAGGACCGGTGAATATTGGCAATGTACACGAGTTTACGATGCTGGAGTTGGCAAATCAAATCATTGATATCATCGGTTCGAAGTCAAAGATTGTCTTCAACCCCTTGCCCAGTGATGACCCCAAGCAACGCAAACCCAATATTAATTTAGCAAAAGAGAAGCTCGGTTGGGAGCCAAAAGTGCAATTACGAGAGGGTTTAGTGAAGACAATCCAGTATTTTGAAAAGATCATATAGCAACCTGACCCGCGTTCATCCGCGTCCCATCAATTGCTTCAAATTTTCAGACAATGCGTGCATGGTAGGATAAAGTGCATCAGCGCCAGCTTCCCACAGGACTTTGTCGGGCAACGGTCCCGTATTTACCGCGATGGTGTAGATGCCGGCAGCGTGCGCTGCTTCCACACCCAAGGGAGCATTCTCTACCACCATGGCTTCATTGGGAAGCAACTTGCCTTTTTTCAATCCCATCAAATAAGGTTCGGGATGTGGTTTGCCGTATTTTACATCGTAGGCCGTAACCATTAAATTGCGGTCGAAAAATCCGGGAAAATGCTTGTCCAATTTATCGAATAACGAATGTTGTCCCGAACCGGTAACGATGATGCGTTGCAATCCCAATGCCTGGACTTTTTCCAAGACCTCGATGGCGCCGGCCATGGGACGAGGTTCGGGAGATTCCAATTCTGTAAAGCGTTGTGCTTTGCGGTTATAGAGTTTGTCCATTTCTTCCGGAGAGGCATCGCGTCCGAACGTGCGATTGAAAAGGAGATTGATGGTTGATTGGCCGGTACGTCCTTCAAAGAGGTAAAACTCATCCATGGAAGAGGGAACGCCGGCTTCCGACATGGTGTCGTGCCATGCGCGGACATGGCTGGGCATGGAGTCATATAAGACTCCATCCATGTCAAATAATATTGCTTTAATCATTCATATCCCGGTTTGTTCAGTAGTTTGAACATGTTCTTTTTGTAAGCTTCCACACCCGGTTGGTCGAAAGGATTGACGCCCAATGTGTAGCCGCTGATGCCGCAAGCACGTTCAAAGAAATAAAGTAATTGGCCTACATACCAAGCATTTAGTTCGGGAATTTCGATGCGGATATTGGGAACGCCGCCATCCACGTGAGCTTGTTGGGTGCCTAATTCCGCCATTTTGTTGACGTGGTCAACCCGTTGACCGGCTAAGAAGTTTAATCCGTCCAAATCTTGTTCATCGCAGGGGACTTCTACGTGATAATTGGGTTGGGCGACAGATATAACGGTTTCAAAGATAGAGCGTTCGCCTTCTTGAATCCATTGTCCCATCGAGTGCAGGTCGGTGGTGAAATCAACGGAAGCCGTGAAAATGCCTTTGTGTTCTTTGCCTTCGCTTTCGCCGAAAAGTTGCTTCCACCATTCGGAAACGAAGTGCAATTTCGGGTGGAAATTAGCCAGTATTTCGATTTTTTTGCCGCTCTTATACAATTCGTTGCGGGTAGCGGCGTAGAGTTCGGACAGGTTTTCTTCAAACGAAACCGAGCTTGCCGTGTCTGCTTCCATGGCAGTTGCACCGGCCACCAATTGTTTGATATCAATGCCTGCAATGGCTATCGGCAGCAATCCCACTGGAGTGAGGACGGAAAAACGTCCGCCGACATTGTCGGGAATGATGTAGGTTTTGTAGCCTTCTTTGTCGGCTAAGGTGCGCAATGCTCCGCGTGCCTTGTCGGTTACGGCCACGATTCGCGTTTTCGCTTCGTCTTTGCCAAGCGTTTCTTCCAATTGTTGTTTCAGGATGCGGAATGCCAAAGCCGGTTCGGTAGTCGTGCCTGATTTGGAGATATTGATTATTCCGAACGATTTGCCTTTCAGATAGTTGGATAATTCGTAAAGATAATCTTCGCCGATGTTATGTCCGGCATAGACCACCACCGGTTTTTTATTTTGCAAAGAATCGAACGAGCCGGAAAGTGCATCAATGACTGCTTTTGCACCTAAATAACTTCCTCCGATGCCAACCACGACTACCACTTCGCATTTGCTTCGCAACTGATTGGCAGTAGCCTGAATATCCGCAATTTCTGCTTCCGTGATGGACGACGGCAAGTGCAACCAGCCCAAAAAGTCGTTGCCTTTTCCCGTCCCGTTTTCCAATGTCTTGTTACAAGCGGTAATTTGAGGCGCTTGTGCGTAAATTTGAGCTTTGGTAATAGCTCCTAATGCCTTTTCAATGTTTAAACTAATTTTTTGCATATTCTTTATTTAAATAAATCCGTCAATTTGCGAATGGCCGGTACAGCCGATTTTCGCTCATATAAGATGGAGTAAACGGCCTCTAAAATGGGCATATCCACCTGATATTCGGTGTTGATTTCCTTAATACATTTGGTACCGAAATAGCCTTCAGCAATCATTTCCATTTCCAGTTGTGCTGTTTTTACGGAATAGCCTTTTCCAATCATGGTTCCGAAAATACGGTTCCGGCTGAAGCGTGAATAGGCGGTAACCAAAAGGTCGCCCAAATATACCGAACCGTAGATGTTCCGTTCGATTGGATTCGTTGCTTGAAGAAAGCGGTCAATTTCTTCAATGGCATTGGACATAAACACCGCCTGAAAGTTGTCGCCGTATTTCAATCCGTGACAAATGCCTGAAACGATGGCATAGACGTTTTTCAGTACGGAGGCATATTCGATACCCACCACATCGCTGCTGGTCGAAACTTTAATGAAGTTGGTGGCAAACAATCCGGTTAATTTTTTTGCCTTTTCTTCGTCCGTGCAACCGATAGTCAAATAAGAAAGCCGTTCCAAAGCGACTTCTTCCGCATGACTGGGACCTCCCAATACCGCCAGATTTTCTTCGGGCACTTGATAAAATTCGCGGAAATAGTCGGCTATGGCAACATTTTCATCGGGAACTATCCCTTTGATTGCCGAAATAACGACTTTATCCTTGAGCGAAGTGTGCAATTTTTCCAAATGCGACTTGAGATACGGCGAAGGAGTGGCAAAAATCAAAATATCGCTGTCTTCCGCTATGGCGTTGATG
>JAITXK010000143.1 GCA_031284765.1 Candidatus Symbiothrix sp. | reverse complement strand
GGCGTGGGAAGCGGCAACCGCGTGTTGATGCTTTTCGACGGACAGCCCAATTGGGCAGGTATTTTCGGGCACCATCTTCCCGATGCTTATGTGGCTTCGGATGCCGAACGGGTGGAAGTTATCCGCGGACCGGGGTCATTATTGTACGGTTCCAATGCGATGGGCGGCATTGTCAATGTCATTACCCGAAAAGCTACGGAAAACGGTATTCATGGTCAGGCTCGCGCTATATACGGCTCCTACGACACATGGAAAATGATGGGCAGTGCAGGCTATAAAAAAGACAAATTTAATGCGTATTTATCGCTGAATCGCGACCAATCGGCCGGGCAAAGAGAAAATTCAGCTTTTTACATCAATAATGGTTATGTGAAATTGGGTTATGAATTTTCGAATCAATGGAATGTTTCGGGGAATGTAATTTTGGCTGATTTCATGGTGAATAATCCGGGAACACTACATGTTCCTGCCATTGAGAACTGGGCAGAAGCCTTGCGTTCTACTTATTCCATTGCATTGAACAATAAATATGAGAAAATGAGCGGGGCGCTTCAGTTATTTTACAACAATGGCAACCATAAAATCAATGATGGCTGGCTCAATGGAACGCCACGCGATTTTTTGTTCCGTTCGAACGATTACAATCGGGGGCTTGCTTTATATGAATCGTTCCACCTTCTTGACGGCAATCTGTTTACGGTGGGAGTCGATGCCAAACAATGGGGCGGTCGTGCATGGAATGATTCCATTAACAGCCGCAAAGGCAAAATTATAGATACACACGTTACAGAGCTGGCAGGTTATGCCGTAGTTCAACAAACTTTATTCGATAAATTGACTTTCAATGCCGGCATTCGACTCGAAAACAATGAAGCGTATGGCAATGAGTGGGTTCCGCAGGGAGGCATTGCCTATCAAATGAATGCGCAAACGTCGTTTAAGGCATCTGCCTCCAAAGGATTCAGAAGCCCTAATATCAGAGAGTTGTATATGTATCCACCTCATAATCCCAATTTAAATCCGGAAAATTTGACGAATTACGATATTTCCTATTTGCAATCGCTGTCGGACAATCAGTTGCAATTGGAATTGACCGCCTATTATGCCCAAGGAGATAATTTAATTATCACGACCATGACCGATAACGGGCCATTAAATGTAAATACCGATAAATTTATTAACAAAGGTATTGATTTTGCATTCCAATATTCTATTTTATCCAATTTAAGATTGAGCGGAAATTACAGTTTTCTGACTTCCGATATTAAGATTACGGCAGCACCCAAGCATAAAGCATTTTTGAATGTTAATTGGCAAATCAATCAATTTACTTTCACGCCTAATTTTCAATACATCAATGGTTTGTATTTGGGAACAAGCAACGAACAAGACTTCATCGAAAATTACACCGTATTGAATGGCAAAGTTTCGTATAAGCCTGCCAATGGAATTACGTTCTTTATTAATGGCGAAAATTTGACAGACAAGGCGTATCAAACTTATTTGGGCTATCCGATGCCCGGCATTGTGATTTTGGGTGGGTTTGATGTGAAATTCTGACGGTTATTGCATCAAGTATTCTTTCAACTCCTGAAAATCCTTGCTCAATTCAATACTTTGCTTGGTTCCTTTCATAAATTCCGCCAATCGATCGGGAATTTCAATGGTTTTTAGGAGAATACTTTCAATCGTCTCTTTGAATTTTGCCGGATGGGCGGTTTCCAAAAACACTCCCGTTTCGTTGGATTGCAAGTTTTTCAATAATGCCAAATATCCGCATGCGCCGTGTGGGTCGAGCAAATAACCGGTTGATTGATAACATGTTTTAATGGTTTCAGAAATGGATTTATCAGAACAAGAGAATCCGGAAATGACCTGCGTGATGTTGGGGTGATTGTGATGATACAAATCCAAAATACGCACGAAATTACTGGGATCGCCCACATCCATCGCATTGGCCAAAGTTTGTACCGAAGGTTTGGGGTTGTAAAATCCGGTAAGGAGGTACTGCAAAAAAATGTCATTGCTATTATTTGCTGCAATAAACCGCTTGATGGGTAAACCCATTTTTTTGGCAATCAATCCGGCAGTGAGGTTTCCGAAATTTCCGCTGGGAACACAGACGACCATATTTTTCTCCCTGTTTTGTCTTCGCAATTGGGCGTAAGCATTGAAATAATAAAAAGCCTGTGGAAGAAAACGGGCGACATTGATGGAATTGGCAGAAGTTAATTTCATCTTCTCATTTAGTTCTTTATCTAAAAAAGCCGTTTTCACCAAAGCCTGACAATCATCGAAAGTCCCGTCAATTTCCAAAGCCGTAATGTTTTGTCCTAAAGTGGTGAACTGACATTCCTGAATGGCGCTTACTTTTCCTTTCGGATACAATACATAAACATGAATGCCTTCAACACCCAGAAAGCCATTGGCGACGGCGCTTCCCGTATCGCCCGAAGTGGCAACCAAGACATTGATGTTTGTTAATCCCTGTTTTTTAATAAAATAACCCAACAAACGAGCCATGAAACGGGCGCCCACATCTTTGAAAGCCAAGGTTGGTCCGTG
>JAITXK010000108.1 GCA_031284765.1 Candidatus Symbiothrix sp. | reverse complement strand
CTATCAAATAGGCAATTGCACAAACGATGAAAATGATAAAATATCCGGCGGGTTTGCCTTCAAAACCAAGGAATGTCAAAGGTTCGCGGGCGTAGGTAAATCCTTGTTCTAACAATGCTTTGGTCATTTCTATCAAATTGCCGTCTTTCAGGGTACTTCCGGCGGCATACGTAAATAAACTTCCGGCCGATTTTTGCATAAACATGGAACCCAATCCGCCGGCCATACCGCCTATTCCGGTAATAGTGGCAATCGCGCTTTTGGGAAACATATCGCCTACGGTTGAGAAAATATTGGCCGACCACGCCTGATGCGCCGCACATCCCATACTAATCATTAAAACCGATAGCCAAGCTGCATTCTGTCCGAGCGAAGGTGTGAACCATTCGCCCAAAGGTTGCGCCAACAGTACGCAAAGCGGGAAAAAGGCGAATATCAACATGGCTTTCATACGGGCGGCATACGGGTTTTGTCCCGAACGGTTGATGAAAATGGTGGGTAATTTTCCGCCATATATCGACAATACCGTGGTAATGGCATAAAGCGTGAAAATCAGAGCCATACCCAAACCTTCAGTCGTTTTGATTCCGAAATTGGCGCTTAGATAGGATGGCGTCCAAAAAAGGAAGAACCACCACACGCCATCGGTCATGAATTTGCCAAAGGCAAAAGCCCATGTTTGTTTATAAGAGAAGGCTTTTGCAAAGCTGATTCTCTTTTCCGGGGCATTCACAGCGTTTGCCGGTTTAGCGGTTTCCTCGTTTTTATCTTGTTCAATATAATCTAATTCGGCTTTGTTGACAAATTTGCTTTTTTCGGGCGCAGTATATAAGAAAATCCAAAAACCCATCCAAATAAAACCGAGCGCACCAATGATTACAAAAGACATTTCCCATCCGTAAGCTTTTGCCAAAGGCGGAATGGCGAGTGGAGCAGCGAGCGCTCCTACTGATGCACCGGCATTGAAAATGGAAGTTGAAAACGCCCTGTCTTTTTTCGGATTGTATTCGGCCGTCACTTTGATTGCCGCCGGGAAATTTCCCGCTTCACCCAAGGCCAATACCGAACGAGCAACAAGGAAAGCGTACATACTGACCGTGGCTACTATCACAGCGGTATCGCCGGTAGCCTTAGCCAATTCGGATGCCGAACCAAGTCCAACCCACGATTCGGTAAATATTCCGCAAACCGCATGGATGCAAGCGCCTACCGACCATACGCCTATTGCCCATAAATATCCTTTTTTGGTACCCATCCAGTCAACAAACTTTCCGGCAAAAAGCATACAAACTGCATAGAATATGGAAAACCAAGCGGTTATTGTTCCGTAATTATCATCGTTCCAGTGAAATTCAGGTTTAATAAACTCGTCCCAAGTAAGTGAAAGCACTTGCCGGTCTAAATAATTTACTGTGGTGGCTACAAATAGCATAGCGCACATTACCCATCGAAAATTAGTCATTTTTGAAACCGAATGATTGGTATTTGTCATGATAAAAGCTGTTTTATGAATTAATATTTAGCGTATTTTTTTGATAATATCTAATGCGTTTTCACACAATGCCGTAATTTTATTCCATTCTTTAGCGGCAATCACTTCTTTCGGAAAAAGGTTGGAACCCATTCCTACACAGGTTACACCGGCATCGAACCAGCCTTTCAGATTGGCTTCTTCGGGTTTTACGCCGCCGGTTACCATCAGCAACGACCAAGGCATGGGGGCTTTCAATCCTTTTACGAAGTTCGTACCCAATACATCGCCGGGGAAAACTTTGCATAAATCGCAACCGGCCTCTTGTGCATATCCGACTTCGGAAACCGAACCGCATCCGGGCGTGTAAGGAACCAAGCGCCGATTGGCTACTTTTGCTACATCGGGGTTAAACAGCGGGCCAACAATGAAATTCGTTCCCAACTGAATGTACAAAGAAGCCGTCGGTGCATCCACGATTGAACCGACTCCCAATATCAAACCGGGACATTCTTTGGCGACGAATTTACTCAATTCGCCGAACACTTCGTGCGCAAATTCACCGCGATTGGTAAATTCAAAAGCGCGAACTCCGCCTGCATAACAGGCTCTTACTACGTTTTTTGCCACTTCAATGTCTTGGTGGTAAAAAACCGGAACCATGCCCGTTGAGGACATGGCTTCGATTACTTGTATTTTGTTGTATCTTGCCATAATTTATCTGGAAACGCGACCGGAACCATCGCCTTTCATTAATTGTTCTACTTCGGGTACAGTCACTAAATTCACATCGCCATAAATGGTGTGTTTCAAAGCGGAAGCCGCTACGGCAAAATCCAAGGCTCTTTTGTCGTCACCCGGATAAGTAATCAAGCCGTAAATCAAGCCGCCCATGAAAGAGTCGCCGCCGCCGACACGGTCCACGATATGCGTGATGTCGTAACGTTTGGATTGGTGCAGTGTTCCGTCGGCATACAAACAGCCGCCCCATGTATTGTGGTTGGCGTTGATAGAACCGCGCAAGGTGATAATCACTTTCTTCGCCCGCGGAAATCTTTTCATCAACTGTGTACAGACGGATTCAAATTCGTTGGCGTTCACATCTCCGTCCGTATGCGAAACATCGAAACCTTCGGGTTTGATACCGAATACTTTCTCGGCGTCTTCTTCATTGCCCAAAATAATGTCGCAACCTTCCACCAAGGCCGGCATGATTTCGGAAGCGGTTTTCCCGTATTTCCAAAGATTTTTGCGATAATTCAAATCGGTCGAAACAGTTATGCCTAATTCGTTGGCCACTTTAATGGCTTCCAAACAAGCATCGGCGGCGCCTTGCGACAAAGCCGGAGTGATTCCCGTCCAATGAAACCATTGGGCATCTTTGAATATTTCCCGCCAGTTTACCATGCCCGGTTCGATTTCGGCGATAGCCGAGTTGGCGCGGTCGTAAACCACTTTCGAGGCGCGGGCGACGGCTCCCGTTTCTAAAAAATAAATCCCGACGCGGTTTCCGCCACGCAGGATATTTTGCGTGCCGACATTGTATTTTCGTAATTCCGAAATACACCATTCGGCAATGTCGTTTTTGGGTAAGCGGGTGATGAAATCCGTCGGGATTCCGTAATTAGCCAAAGAAACGGCTACATTGGCTTCTCCGCCGCCGAAATTGGCATTTAAGTTTGTCGATTGAATAAATCGCAGATAGTCGGGAGTTGCCAGACGCAGCATTACTTCTCCAAA
>JAITXK010000071.1 GCA_031284765.1 Candidatus Symbiothrix sp. | reverse complement strand
GAATCGCCCGGTCCAATTTTCAAAGACGGAAAGGGCATCAGTGCCTGGTCGGAAAGCGTGGGAGAACCGAACGGTTTCAATCCTATGGTTTTAGCACGTTGTACCAGGGGATGTTCCGTATTGATGCGCGATGAATTTAACCGGGACGACCGCGCCTGAATCTCGCAACCGCAATGTTGGGATATATAGTGGAATAATGTTTCGTTGCTGTAAAATTCGTTACTGCGAACGTCCACCGTAAACGTGCAAAGGTCAGGAATGACATTGTGTTGCGTGCCTGACTGAATCAGCGTAACGGTCGATTTTACCGCGCCCAACAACTCGCTTTGCAAGGGAAATTGCAGGTTTTGGAACCATTCGATTATCGGAAGGGCTTTGTAAATGGCATTGTCGCCCTCGTTTCGCGCCGCGTGACCCGATTGGCCGGTGACTTTGCCGTCCAAAACCATCAATCCGCGTTCGGCGATGGCGGGTTGCATGCCAGTGGGTTCGCCGACAAGGGCAAATGCAACCGGTGGCAATTCCGGCAACACGGATTCGAGGCCGCCTTTTCCAGAAACTTCTTCTTCGCAGGACGCTAAAAAGATGAAATTGTTTGGTTCTTCCTGTCCGTTCAATAAAATAAATGTTTGCAGCAAAGAAACCAGCGAAGCGCCTGCATCATTACTGCCCAAACCATATAATTTTCCGTTCTCTTCCAGAGGGGAAAACGGGTCTTTTGTCCATCCTGCTACTGCCTTGACGGTGTCGATGTGCGAATTAAGTAAAATGGTCGGCTTTTTTTCGTCCCACTGTCGCGAGCAGACATACAGGTTATTTCCTATCCGCCGGGGCCTTAATTTTTCTTCAATAAGCGAAGCCTCCAATAAATCGGCCGCAAGCGTTTCCTCCCTACTGAAGGACGGGATGGCGATAAGTTGTTTTAAAAGATGAACCGGATTCATTATTTTCAATAATTTCTACAAAGTTAGAATAAAAAACCGTACTTTTGCGCCTCAAACAGATAAAAATAGGCATGGAGTATTATCATTTGGCTGAACTCGTACATAAACAAGCGAAGCAATATGGAGAGGAAGAAGTCATTCAGGTTCGGAATCAGGAAAACGGTACGTGGCAATCTGTTTCTTGGTCCGGTTTTTCAAAAAAGGTGATGATGGTTGCGCATGCGCTCTGCCATGTAGGAGTCAAACCAAACTCAAACATAGGTATTTACACACAAAACAGAGCCGAATGTCTATTCGTTGATTTCGGTGCATTTGCCAATCGGGCAGCGGTTGTTCCGATGTATGCCACGGCTTCCATTCCACAAATTACCTATATTATGAATGAATCTGAAATAGCTGTCTTGTTTGTGGGCGACCAGTGGCAATACAACAATGCTTTACAGGTTTTGCGGGAAAGCAAATTTCTGAAACAGTTGATAGTACTCGACAGTGAGGTGAAATTGTCCGAAGACGATAAAACCACGCTGTATTTCGAAACCTTTTGTTCGCCTAAAAACCGCAATTCGCAAGATATTATTTCGGTCGAAAAGCGAATGAAAGCAGTGCAGGACGAGGATACGGCACACATTATATATACTTCCGGAACGACGGGCGAGCCGAAGGGCGTCGTCTTGACTCATGCCAATTATAAGTTCATCATGCATACCCACGATGAGCGTTTGACCTATCTCCCGCAGCGCTTTTTGTCCATGAGTTTCCTGCCTTTGGCGCATGTGTTTGAAAAAGCATGGTCAATTTATTGCCTTCACAGGGGATGTCGTTTAGCCATTGCTTACGACCCCAAGGAAATACAGACTTACATCCGTGAAGTTCATCCGCAGGCGATGTGCAGTGTGCCCCGTTTTTGGGAAAAAGTCTATGCAGGCGTACAGGATAAAATCGACACATCGAGCGTGATTTTGAAGGCGCTCTTCAAAGATGCCATCAAAACCGGCAAAAGACACCAGTTGGATTTTGTCAATCAGGGCAAAAAAGCCCCTTGGCTTTTACGGCGAAAGTTTGGCTTTTACGATAAAACCATCTATCGGATATTGAAAAAAACAATAGGCATTGAACGAGGCATCGTTTTTCCGGTAGCGGGTGCAGCTTTGTCCGATCAAATCCATGTCCTGTTGCAATCGGTTAATATTCCGTTGGTTTACGGTTACGGATTGACTGAAACGCTGGCAACCGTCAGTTGTTTTCCTCCGGTAGATTTTGAAATCGGAACGGTTGGCAAAGTGATGCCTCAAACCGAAGTCCGCATCGGAGATGACAATGAAATTCAAGTCCGGTCGGCGGCCATCATGAAGGAATATTACAAGAAACCCGAAGCTACGGCGGCCGCCTTTACCAAAGACGGTTTCTTCCGAACCGGAGATGCGGGTTATTTGACTGAAAAGCAAGGTGTTATTCTCACAGAACGCATCAAGGATTTGTATAAAACCTCGAACGGCAAATACATCGCCCCGCAACAGTTGGAAATGCGGTTGATGAACAACAAATACGTGGATTCGGCAATTATCATTGCTGACCGGAAGAAATACGTTACCGCTTTGATTATTCCCCTTTTTGCGGAAATCAAGAAATTTGCCAATGCCCATTCCATTGCTTACGATACGTCTGAAGATTTGTGCAACAATCCGAGAATCAAAGCATTATTTGACAAAGACATTCAGGAAATGCAGCATGAATTTGCCAATTACGAGCAAATCAAGCGTTTTGCCTTGTTGCCCGAACCGTTCACAATTCAAACCGGCGAACTGACCAATACGCTCAAAATGAAGCGGGCATTCATCTCCGAAAAATACAAAGAAGTGATTAATAAACTGTATGACGAATAGCCTAAAATAAAAATGGATGAATATACAAGAGTTAATAGGGCAGGATTTGGAACGTTTATATGCAGTAAAAATTCCTGCCTCATCGGTACAAATTCAAAAGACAAAAAAAGAATTTAAGGGACACCTCACCTTGGTCGTATTTCCTTTGTTGAAAATTTCCAGGAAAAATCCCGAACAAACGGCGCAGGAAATTGGCGAGTATTTAATGCAACATCAACCGTCTGTTGCAGCGTTTAATGTCATCAAAGGCTTTTTGAACTTGACGGTGGCACCCGCCTATTGGATTAGCGTATTGAACGATATCGCCTGCGATACTTCTTTCGGCACGAAGCAGGCAACAGCCGGTTCGCCTTTGGTCATGATTGAATATTCGTCGCCAAATACCAACAAGCCCCTGCATTTGGGACATATCCGCAATAACCTGTTGGGATACAGCATTTCGGAAATTCTGAAAGCGAACGGCAACCGCGTGGTAAAAACCAATATCGTCAACGACCGTGGCATTCACATCTGCAAATCCATGTTGGCGTGGAAACGCTGGGGTAACGGCGAAACGCCCGAATCAACCGCCAGGAAAGGCGACCATTTGATTGGCGATTATTACGTGAAATTCGATCAGGAATATAAAAAGGAAATTTCCACTTTGCAAGCCTCCGGTTTAACGAAGGAAGAGGCGGAAAAACGTTCTCCCTTGATGGCTGAGGCACGCGAAATGTTGCGCCGGTGGGAAGCCGGCGACCAGGAAACCGTCAGCCTGTGGAAAACCATGAATAGCTGGGTGTATGCCGGTTTCGACCAGACTTACAAAGCCTTGGGTGTCGATTTCGATCAAATATATTACGAATCAAACACCTATCTCGAAGGCAAGGAAAAAGTGTTGGAAGGGCTTAAAAAAGGCATTTTCTACCAACAGGAAGACGGCTCGGTTTGGGCTGATTTAACGGCTGATGGATTGGACGAAAAACTCCTCCTCCGCGCCGATGGCACTTCCGTTTACATGACGCAGGACATCGGTACCGCCAAATTGCGTTTCGATGACTATCCAATTGATAAAATGGTGTATGTGGTGGGCAATGAGCAGAATTACCATTTTCAGGTTTTGTCGCTATTGTTGGATAAATTAGGCTTTGAATTCGGCAAAGGCCTGGTACATTTTTCCTACGGCATGGTGGAATTGCCCGAAGGCAAAATGAAATCGCGCGAAGGCACAGTCGTCGATGCCGACGATTTGATGGACGAGATGGTGCAAACCGCCAAAGCTGTTTCCGGCGAATTGGGCAAATTGGACGCGTGCAGCGAAGAAGAAGCCGACGAAATCTCCCGCATCGTGGGCATGGGCGCCTTGAAATACTTTATCTTGAAAGTAGATCCGCGTAAAAATATGGTCTTCAATCCGAAAGAATCCATTGATTTTAATGGGAATACCGGCCCTTTCATACAATATGCTTACGCGCGTATTCAATCCGTATTGCGTAAATCTGCCGGTTGTGGTCATCCAAGCGTGGCAAGCGACGTGATTCCTAACGAAAAAGAGGTAACCTTGATTCAACTGCTGTCGGAATTTCCGTCCGTGGTGCAAGAGGCGGCTGAGAGTTTCAGTCCTGCCATCATTGCCAATTACGTGTATGAGTTGGTGAAAGAATACAACCAGTTTTATCACGATTATTCCATCTTGAAAGAAGAGAATGAGGCCGTGAAGCAATTGCGCTTGGTATTGTCGGACAATGTAGGAAAAGTGATTAAAACAGGCTTCGGTTTGTTGGGGATACGGGTTCCTGAACGGATGTAAGTCAGACATACAGGAGTAAAATAGTTGCCCAATGAAAACAAAAAACAAAAAGCGTCTTCAGATTCTCTTTCCGTTTCTGATTTTTTTCATCCTCCTGCTCGGAATAGGTATATACAAAATCTACCGCTTGCAATCCATGCAAGAAACTCATGTTACGCATCCGGAAACCTTGCCGGGAACCCGTGCAAAACCCGCCAAAAAAGAACTGCCCGCATCTGGAATTATTTCCGGTTTAGAAACGGAAGAAACTCCGGACTTCATTGAAGACCCTTTGGAAGAAACCGTTTCCGAACCCGAACAAGGTAGAATCGAAGAAACTTCCAAAGAATTGCATCCGGTTTATATTTCGTTGGTGAAGTCGTTGTTTGCACCCAAAAATGTTTCCTTTGAAATGTTTCAATCGCGGGTAACGCCGGATGATGCCTATATTTCGGGTAAAGTCTATTTTCAGGACGAAAACGGACGGTTGGAAAGCTATTTGTGGATGGACAACAAGGGCGCTATTCACGAACAATTAACCGGTCAGGATGGGCAAGGCAATCGGATAGACGAAATCGAAATAGGTCTTTGGTCACCCGCTTCAAAGGAAAAAACAGCCACTTTGTCAGTCAACAAACTCTCGATTTTTGAATGGGTTTCCGCTTCGGATACCGGCAAAAAAGAAGAGAGAGTGACGGAATACACCATCACTCCCCAATTGCGTTTTCAAAAAGGCAAGACTTTTGTGAAAGTCAGCCGGTAATTCTCAGGCAATTTTCTCCCTCACACTGTGCAGAAACTTTTTCATTCCGGCCGAATCTTTGGCTTCGATAATTTTCAAGAGATTGGCCAATTCCTTGCAGATTAGTCCCAACTGTTGGGGCGTGTGCGGATTGAACAGGATTTCCGTCAGCAAATAATCGTCTTCCGACAGCAGTCCGCGGGCAATATCCATGTGCTTTTTGAACGTAGTTCCCGGTGCATCCTGATGCTTCATGACGGAGGCGAATACCAAAGTCGAAGCAAAGGGAATGGACAACGAATAGGCCACCGTTTCATCATGTTCTTCAAACGTGTAATCGAAAATGTTCAGTTTGAGCGAATGATACAAATCGCGAAAAAACACTTTGCCCAAATGATTCGATTCGGAGATGATGATGGCGTTTTCGGAAGAAAGATTACCCAAATTGGCAAACGTTGGCCCAAACATGGGATGGGTGGAAACGAAAGGCCGTCCGGTTTCTTCGTAAAATGCTTTCAATCCTGTTTTTACGGAAGCGATGTCCGAAAGGATGCACGCGGGGGGCGCGTAGGGTAGAACTTGTTTGAAAGCGTCAATCGTATATTGTACGGTGGCGGCGTTAATCAGAATTTCGGGTTTGAAGTCCGCAATTTCTTTTGGGTCGCTCATGCGGATGCAATTGTAGGTGAAGCGTAGGCGTTCGGGATTAAAGTCGTAAATGGCGACTTCGTGTTCGGAACTGAGCACGTCAGCGAAGAAAGAACCCATCTTTCCGGCACCTAAAATTTGAATTTTCATTTGTTTTACAGATTAATTAGTTCCATTTGTTGCCGGATGGATTCCTCGTGAATCGCCTCCAAGACTTCTTTCATAAAAAAGGCGCCGATTTCCATTTCTTGCGCTTGTCCAATTCGTTTGTCCAGAATTTCGTCGTAGCGGTGCGTTTGCAGTACAGGCATGTTGTGTTCCTTTTTGTATTGTCCGATTTCGCGGGAAACACGCATGCGTTTTGCCAGAATTGAGAGCAGTTCTTCGTCGATTTGGTCAATCTGCTGGCGCAATTCCGTCAGATTCTCGGTCGTTTGATTGGTGTCGCGGATGACTAATGTGTTGAGGATGTAGGACAAAACATCGGGCGTGACTTGTTGGTCTTTATCGCTCCATGCCGCGTCGGGATTGCAATGCGATTCGATAATCAGGCCATCGTATTTCAAATCCATGGCTTGTTGCGATAGCGGGGCGATTAATTCGCGTTTTCCGCCGATATGGCTGGGATCGGAAATCAGTGGCAGATTGGGGATGCGGCGTTTCAATTCAATCGGAATATGCCATTGCGGGAGGTTGCGGTAGAGTTTTTTATCATACGAACTGAATCCGCGATGAATCACGCCGATTTTGCGGATGCCGGCGTTATAGACCCGTTCGATAGCGCCAATCCACAATTCCAAATCGGGATTGACAGGGTTTTTAATCAGTACCACTCCCTGAAATCCGGTCGATTTCAAGGCGTCTGCCACTTCCTGCACGGCGAAAGGATTGGCGGAAGTGCGTGCGCCTATCCACAGCAAATCCATTTCGTATTTCACGGCGGCGATGACGTGGTCTTTGGTGGCCACTTCGGTGGAGACGTACATGCCTGTTTCCTTTTTCACACGTTGCAGCCATGCCAAGCCTTCGATGCCGACGCCTTCGAAGCCGCCGGGTTTGGTGCGTGGTTTCCAGATGCCTGCGCGGTAAATCTGAATGCCTTTGGCGACTAATTGGTGTGCGGTTTCCATTACCTGTTCTTCTGTTTCCGCACTGCACGGACCGGCGATAAGCAACGGACGTTGGTCGTTGATGCCGGGGAGTAAAATTGATTCTAATTCCATATTTATTTTGTTTATGATGGAACGCGGGTGATGCGGATGAAACGGATTTACGCGGGTTTCCGTTTTATCCATTTCATCCGTGTTCCAACCTGTTTAATGCTTCGCTTAATTTTTCTTGCGTGGCGCAGAGTGAAATACGCACATAGCGGTTGCCGTTGCTGCCGAAAATAAATCCCGGTGTGAGGAAGACCTGCGCGTTGTACAAAATGTCATCGGCAAGGGCATTGCTGTCGGCATAGTGTTCGGGAATCCGTCCCCAAAGGAACAAGCCGGATTGTTTCGGGTCGAAGGAGCAGCCCAATGTCCGCATGATTGCTTCGGCCGTTTTCCGGCGTTCGCGATAAATGGCGTTCATGTGGGCGTACCATTCCTTGGGCGCTTGCAGGGCTTTGGCCGCCGCCAGCATCATCGGACGGAATTGTCCGCTGTCGATATTGCTTTTGACCTTGACTATCCATTGCACAAATTGCGGATTGGAGGCCAACATCGCGATGCGCCAGCCCGGCATGTTCTGTGATTTGCTTAATGAATTGAGTTCGATGCAAATGTCTTTTGCGCCCTCTATTTCCAAAATGCTCAGCGGTTTATCGTTTAAAATAAAGCTGTAAGGATTATCGTGGCAAATGACGATGTGGTGTTTCTTTCCGAAATCCACTAATTTTTGAAACAATGTCATTGTGGCAGGCGCGCCTGTCGGCATGTTCGGATAATTGACCCACATCAGTTTTACTTTCGACAAATCCAATCGTTCCAAAGCCTCGAAATCGGGTTGCCAATTGTTTTCTTCCAATAAGTCGTAGGCAATCAATTCCGCCTCCGCCAAGCGGCTGACCGAGCTGTAGGTTGGGTATCCGGGATTCGGAACCAAGACCGCATCTCCTGCATTCAGAAACGTCAGGGAAATATGCAAAATACCTTCCTTTGAGCCGATTAACGGCAGAATCTCCGTATTGGGATTCAAATCAACCCGATACCATTGTCGATACCAATCAGCAAAAGCGCGCCGCAATTCGGGAATCCCGATATAGGGTTGATAGCCGTGCGTATCGGGCAGTTGTGCCGATTCGCAAAGCGTGGCAACGGTTTCTGCGGATGGCGGCAAGTCAGGATTTCCAACGCCCAAATTGATTACATTCAGGCCTTTGGCGTTCATTTCAGCCACTTCCTGCAATTTCTTTGAAAAATAATATTCGCTAACACCATTTAATCGTTTCGCCGGAATAATACTATTCCCCATTCCCTTCATTTTTTCATTCCTTTCATTTTTTTCATTCCCTATTTTCCACATATTCCCCCAATATATGAAAATCTTTCGTCAAGGGACGGACAGCATCCAATCCTTGTTTATATTTCAGTATATTATTGAAAGTCAAATCGACATAGAAAAGATATTCCCATTCCCGCCCGATAATCGGCAAAGATTGAATTTTTGTCAGATTAATATCGTAAAATGAGAGAATGGTCAGCACTTTGGATAAACTGCCTTCGGTGTGAGGCAGTGTAAAGACGACCGAAGCCTTGCTGATAGTGGCGAGATTGACCAAATCTTCCGCCATCCAGCGATTGGCCAG
>JAITXK010000044.1 GCA_031284765.1 Candidatus Symbiothrix sp. | reverse complement strand
CAGTCGGGCGAAAATGCCTACGCCACCTTGGTCATTTCCGAAAATTTATTGACAAATCCGTCGGCATTGACGCTATACTCTCAAAAACAAGTACTTGCAGGCGCAATTTCAACCATTACTTCCCAATTGAACGATTATTTGAGCAATAAAAAATTAGCCTCCTACAACATCCCAAACCTGAAACAGATACTGGAAGAAAGTCAAGTGTCGGTCAATATGCAAATCCTCCGTTTGAACGAAGACGGCGGAGAAAGCGCCTCCTCAGCCAATGAAGCGATGATTATCGGCATGATTTTCACCACTTTAATCTACCTTTTTATATTCGCCTACGGCGCAATGGTCATGCAGGGCGTGATGGAAGAAAAGACCAACCGCATCATCGAAGTCATGGTATCATCGGTTAAACCCTTCGATTTGATGATGGGCAAACTAATCGGCATCGGCTTGGTCGGACTCACGCAATTCGCCCTCTGGGGCATCCTGATTGGCGGAACGTTGCTTTCAGGAAGCCTTGTCTCCGGCATGGAAACAGGCACCGTTACGGCCTTGATCGCAACCAATCATCTGGCAGAAATCAGCATTTATTTCGTCATATTCTTCATTGGCGGTTATTTATTGTACGCCTCGTTGTTTGCCGCCATCGGCGCCATGGTCAACAGTCAGGAAGACACGCAGCAATACCTGATGCCGATTACCATTATCATCTTATTTGCCTTATATACAGGCATGTACAGCGCACAAAATCCCGATGGCCCCCTCGCTTTCTGGGCATCGCTTTTCCCCCTCACCTCACCCATCGTGATGATGACACGCTTGCCCTACGGCGTACCGTGGTGGCAATTAGCAATTTCCATCGCCTTATTATTACTGACGATGGTCTTCATCGTTCGGCTCGCCGCCAAAATTTACCGCACGGGCATCTTAATGTACGGCAAGAAACCCACTTTTGCTGAAATTATGAAGTGGTTGAAATATTAAATGATAACTTTTCGTAAAAAATTACGGGAAGTTCTAATTTAAACAAATTCAAAATAAAGCAAGCAAATGGCTTGTAAATTCAGCAGAAATACCGAACTTTGCATGAAAATTGAAAGGAATGAAACTCTCAGACTTACTCCAAGGACAAAAAGGAATCATCATTAAAGTACGTGGACGTGGGGCTTTCCGCCGGCGAATCATCGAAATGGGCTTTGTGCGTGGGAAAGAAGTCGAAGTCATCACGCAGGCGCCGCTGAGAGACCCCACCGAATATAAAGTCATGGATTACGAGGTTTCCCTCCGCAAAAGCGAGGCCGATTTAATCGAAATCATCACGCCCGAAGAAGCCCGTCAATACCTGCAGGAAAACAATCAAGCGCTGGTTTTGGACGAACATCAATTGCATAGCGTGGCACAAGAGCGCAGCAAAATGATTCACGTGGCGCTGGTCGGCAATCCCAATTCAGGCAAAACCTCGTTGTTCAATATCGCTTCCGGTACGCACGAGCACGTCGGCAATTACAGCGGTGTGACCGTCAATGCCAAAGAAGGCAAATTCCGGTACAAAGGCTACACTTTCCTCTTGGTCGATTTGCCCGGAACATATTCATTATCAGCCTATTCTCCCGAAGAAGTCTATGTCCGCAAGCACATTCTGGAATCGACGCCCGACATTATTATCAACGTCGTGGCCGCTTCCAATCTAGAACGCAATCTCTATTTGACCACGCAATTAATCGACATGGATGCCACCGCCGTCATTGCATTAAATATGTATGATGAGTTGGAAAAATCGGGAGCAACCTTCGACTACGAACGTCTGGCAAGCATGATTGGCTATCCGATTGTTCCCACCATCGCCAAATCGGAACGCGGAATCGACGAACTTTTCGACCAAGTGATTGAGGTCTATGAGGGCAAGAGTCCCATCGCCCGCCACATTCATATTAATTATGGCGAAGAAATCGAAACCGGTATCAAGCACGTTAAAGAGCTGATTAAGAAGGAGGAATTGGTGGGTAGCGACACTTCCCTCCGTTCCCTCAGCATTCAGTTGTTGGAATATGATTCCTTGGCTGAAAAGGCTATTCAACATTTTCCGAATGCCCGTAAAATTTTAGCCGAGCGCGACATTCACGCCCAATACATCAAGGACGATTTCCGGGAAGACAGCGAAACGGCGCTGACCGATGCCCGTTACGGTTTTATCGACGGCGCCCTGAAACAGACCTATCAGGAAGGCAAGCGCGACCATCTGAAAATTACCCACCTCATCGATCCCGTGGTGACCAGCAAATTTTGGGGCTATCCCATCTTTTTTCTCTTTATGTTTTTGATGTTCGAAGGTACGTTTTTCCTCGGGCAATACCCCATGGACGGCATCGAGTGGCTGGTAAGCCAGCTATCCAGACTTGTTTCTGGCAATGTACCGGCCGGGCCGCTGAAAGATTTATTGGTCAACGGCATCATTGGCGGCGTAGGGAGCGTGATTGTTTTTTTGCCCAATATTGTCATCCTTTACCTGTTCATTTCCTTTATGGAAGATACCGGATATATGGCCCGTGCAGCATTTATCATGGATAAATTCATGCAGAAAATCGGCTTGCACGGCAAATCGTTCATTCCTTTGGTGATGGGATTCGGGTGCAACGTTCCCGCGATTATGAGTACCCGCATTATTGAAAGCCGCAGTACACGATTAATCACGATATTGACCATTCCGTTGATGTCCTGTTCTGCGCGTTTGCCGGTGTATATTTTGCTGGTTTCCATTTTTTTTCCGCATCGTGGCGGCTTTGTTTTGTTCGGATTGTATGTTACGGGCATCCTTTTGGCGATTATCATGGCTAAAATTTTCAAACGATTTCTGATAAAACGGGAAGATTTGCCCTTTGTGATGGAATTGCCGCCTTACCGCATGCCCACTCTCAAGGCCATGAGTCGCCATGCTTGGGATAAAACCTCGCAATATCTGAAGAAAATGGGCGGGATTATTCTGGTTGCTTCCATCATTATCTGGTTCTTGGAATATTTTCCGCAAAATCATGCGAAAACGCGGTTGTACGAAACGCAAATAGCAATGCTCAAAGCGCAAAACGGCAACAGGGAGGACATTCTCACTCTTCAGCGGCAGCAAAAAGAGGAGCAGAAACAGAATTCGTATATCGGGCGCATCGGACATTTTATTGAGCCGGTGGTTCGCCCTTTGGGTTTTGATTGGAAAATCAGTGCGAGTTTGATATCGGGTATGGCGGCGAAAGAGATTGTCGTCAGCACCTTGGGCATCCTTTATACAGGCGTTGAGGAGGATGAATTGTTGTTGAAAGAGCGCATTCAGGCGGAGGTATATCCCGATGGCAATCCCGTTTTCACGCCGTTGACCGCGCTGAGCGTTTTGATTTTTGTCTTGATTTATTTTCCGTGCATCGCCACCATTGCCGCTGTCAAAAACGAGACCGGATCGTGGAAATGGGCAGGATTTGTGATCGTATATACCACCTCTTTGGCGTGGATAGTCAGCTTTTTAGTGTATCAAACCGGTTTATTGTTAAAAATAGGAATATGAAGTACAAGTCAGTAATTTTGGCAGATAATCAGGATATAACCGCGGCGGGGATACGTTATTTTCTGCGCAAATATTCTACTAAAATTGTTTTTCTGGAAGTAAAGAACAAGCGCGAATTGATTGATCAATTGCTCATTTCGTCCGCTACGTTGATTGTTTTGGATTATTCGCTTTTCGATTTCACACGTGTGGAAGAATTGATTATCCTGCAAAACCGCTTTGTGAACGCCCATTTCCTGCTCTTTTCCGATGAATTGACCGATGAATTTGTGAAGCAAGTCAGTTTCAGCCAGCATCCGTTCAGTATTTTGTTGAAAGATTGTTCCGGAGAAGAAACCGGACAGGCGATTGGTGCGATTCAAAAGGGGGAATCATTTGTATGTCAACGAATTACCAATCATCTTCAAACCAGAAATCAAACGAAAGAACCGTCTGGGAAAAAGCTGACCGGTACCGAACTCGAGGTTCTAAAATTAATCGCCTCAGGCAAAAGTACGAGAGAAATCGCCTTGGAACGCTGCTTGAGCATGCATACAATCATGACCCACCGCAAAAATATTTTCCGGAAACTGGAAGTCAACAACTTGCATGAAGCCACGCGCTATGCCTTGCGCACCGGTATCTTGGATGCCAGCGACTACTACATTTAACTTTTCCTACGCCGAGCGGGGGTCGAAATCGAACACGGATAACACGGAAAATACGGATTTGCATGGTAGAGACGTGGCATGCCACGTTTCTACGAAGAGGCGCATAGCGCCTTGTTCGGACGAGGTTCCACCCAATGTCGTCAACTTAAGCTTCATAACGCACGTTTATAATTAGTTAGCGTATAAAATTTTCCGTTAGGAGGTCTTTTTTTCACTCTTGTAAACTTCCTGTCGGGACGGACAGGCTCCAAATACCGTTCAAATAAAACTTCCAATTCCTTGAGCATAATCTCGCTGTTATTTTCCAAAAACAATTGTACCATTCTGTTCTTTAAGGATGCCCAGGAGGTGTTTTTATTGATTTTGTAGGCATACTTTCTTTTTCTGCTCACGGCTGCTGTATAGAGTTCGGTCTGCTTTTCTATCAGACTTTGAAGATTATACAGGAAAAGATTGGCTGCAAAATCCTGCTCTATACAAATGCAACGCAGACCACTGAATTGTCCCAATAGAAGCTCTTCCTTGAGATATCCGTAAGAAGTTTCCACTCCCCAACGAAAATGATAAACTTCTTTCATATCGGCACGAGTGTAGAGGGATGTACTGTATAAATTAGTAATCAAAATCTCTGTTTCGCCTGTATTCAACAGCATCTTAACTAAACGGATACAGATAGTTGCTTCTTTATTTATCTCAATGCCCATGTTCCTTCACTTTTTCATAGAATCATAGCCGGGATGCCAATCCATTATTGGGTCGTTTCCCGGAGAAGGGATAAATGCTTGAACGTAATTATTGGCTGTTTTTGGAACACGTATCACAAAATTTGCATTTTTTTGGTTGTACAGCCAAATTCTTCCCGCATCGCTTGCGTATCAGGAACGGCAATCGTACTTCTACCCATTGCCCATAAACGCATACCTTTCCATTTCTTGGCATATTCTCCGTAATGGAGGTAGAAATTTTCTACCAATACTGTATTCCAATCGTGGAAAAAAGTCGGTTGTAATTTTGCACGTTGAGCACTGAAGGCTTGTTTGGTGCAGGTCATGCCTTGCGAAAAATAATCGAAAAAATGTTGTAGCTCTACACTTAAACTCCGCTTTAATATGTTGAGTATCAACATTACCATTGTGCTGAAAGTCAATGTTCGCTCTCGAGTGAAGTCTTTTATCGAAGAGGTATAACGCTCTGAGGGAAGGTAATTGTATGGCTATGTTCAATGTTGTTCTTAATTCATCCATTATTGCTATATTTGCACTTGCCATTGGTGTTTTCATTGCTTACTACTGATATGTTAGATAAAAATTGTCGTATCGTCATTGCGAGGGCAAAGCCCGAAGCAAACCAGAAAGAATACACTCAAACAATACTGGATTGCTTCGCTCCGCTCGCAAAGAAGTCAAAAGAGATTTAACTTAACACTACTTTTGTTTGTTGATATTCTAAAAGTAATAATTCGAAATGATTATTCCAATGGCTCTTATTGTTTTTTCCTTAAGTTGACGACATTGGCGTCCACGCTACGTCGTCGCTAAAAGCGAAGCTCCAGCTTCGCGCTTCGCAAGGTAGAGACGTAGCGAGACGCTACGCCGAGCGGGGGAATAGAACACGGATAAAACAGAAAACACAGATTCATACAGCAAATAAAATGCTTTCGTGTAAATCTGTGTTTTCTGTTTTATCTGTGTTCTAATCTGAAATGCGGCATGTCGCATCTCTACCTGTGTTTGGACGAGGTTCTACCCAATGTCGTCAACTTAAGGGTTAGCATTGTTTCAAATGAAAACGCAATCACAAAACAGTACTCGAAATTTTCCCTTCCGACAAAAGGGTTTCAATCGTATCTCCTGCGCACAGCGATTGCGCCGATTTGACGACTTTGCCGTTTTTCATCGTAATGGAATAGCCTTTGGAGAGGATGTATTGCGGCGAAGACATCTTGAAAAACGCTTCTTTCGCCTGCAATTTCAGAATTTCCC
>JAITXK010000008.1 GCA_031284765.1 Candidatus Symbiothrix sp. | reverse complement strand
TTGTTTGGCAGTTATGCGGCCTATCCAATATCGAATACCGACTCCATGCGAAGCCGTATGTTGCAACAACTCTTAGAGGGCGACTCTGCGGCTTTTGAGCGAAGCCTGCAAGAACTGTTTGCACGGATTCCTTATCAGTTGCATATTCCGCGCGAAGCCTATTATCATTCGCTCTTGTTGCTGTGGATGAATTTATTGGGATTTGATGTACAGGCGGAAGTTGCGACCGACAAAGGACGTATCGATGCGGTCTGGACATGGAACGAACGGGTCGTGATTGCCGAAATCAAATATGCCGAAGACGGGCCTGTCGAACCACTATTAGAAGAAGCGCTGGCGCAAATCGCAGAACGCCGTTACTACGAACGGTATGCGGGAGAGAATCGCCGGATTGCTTTTCTTGCCGTTGCTTTTGCAGGTAAAGACATCGCCTGCCAATTAAAAGAATATTGAACTCAAAGGGTTTGTTCTACCCGCGTTCGCTCATTGAACCGCAACCTCGTTCTGAAAATCATAAAACGTAGCCCGCATCAAATTCGTCAAAGCCATTTGGTAGCTGATGTAGGCCGAGAGATGCGAAGTATGCGCCGTATTGAGGCGGGCACGTTCGAGAGCCAATGACTGGCTGTCGATATCGCCGTCAGAGAAGCGTTGCAAGGTGATTTCGAAGCTCTTTTCGGCTACGGCAACGTTCTTTTCCAGCAGTTGCAGGCGTTTCAGACTGGTGCCGATGCTCGCTACCAGGTTGCGTACTTCGGTTTCTATGCTGCGTTGTGAACTTTCCCTGTCCAGTTCGCTTTGTTGGATGCGGGCCTGGGCGGCGCGTACCAGCGCCCGGTTTTCGCCCCAGTCAAAGAGGGGAATGGCAACGGTAAAGCCGATACCATAGTTATAGGAGCGGTTGCCGAAGTTGTTGGAGGCATTACTGATGGATTCGAATAATCCGGCATTGGGGGTCAGCGGCTGAATGCCTTCCTTGCCGAAAAAAGCTTCCAGGTTGGCGCGAACCATACCGTTGGCCTGTTGCCGTTTGAGGTCGAGCTTTAACAGTTCCACGCTGATTTCCTGTTCCCTGATTTCCGAGCGGTTCTCCAAAGCCAGTTTGACGGCTCTTTCAGGGTCAATAACAATGATTTTGTACAGCAATTCGCTGCTCAAGGTAACTCCGTCGTTTAATTGAATGCCGATTAATTCTTTGAATGAATTTAAGGCGGAACTTTGATTCAGCACTTCCATGTCATAATTGCTTTGGGCTTCGGCCAAATCGACTTCCATTTGCAGGGCATCAACTTCGCGGATAAGTCCCGCCTCGTATTTCTTTTTCGAAATGTCGTAGGCATCGGTTTGCCGTTCAAGGTTCAGTTTGGCAATCTCGGCGCTCTTTTGCGACAGCAGCAGCGTATAATAGGCATTGCTTACTTGGGTGATCAACATCAGTTCGTTGCGTTTCAATACTTTGTTGGCGCGTTCGTAGCCCAGTTCAGCGTTTTTAAGCGCTGTTTTGATGGCGTTGTATCCGTAAAAGGCATTCAGCGGTTGTTTGAATCCGATTTGGGTATTCAGGTTGGCGGCTTGCGAATCGTCGTAATAATCATGAATACTGTTCAGTCCCGATTGCACAAAAATGCTTCCGTCCGTCAGCAAGGGTTGCGAAATGGTAAGTCCCGTGGAATAGCTCAATTGCTTGACAGGGAAGAAAATGCCCGAATGGTTTGCATCCTGTTGAACGCCCTGTTTATAACTTGGTAAAGTCCAATTCATGTCGATATGGGTTTTTAAGCTACTGCTGGCCGATTTCAAATGGTATTCGGCGATTTTCAAGTCCTGCACCAATCTGCGCATCGTGTAACTTTTTTCTTTGGCGATGGCGATGCTTTGTTCCAAGGTCAAAGTATATTCTTCGCCTTTTACGGTTATCGCTGATACCGTGATGAGGAGGATAAACAAGGTCTTTTTCATTTTTCGTTGATTTTATCCGAATGAATCATTCCGTCCTTAATAAAAATATTGCGTTGCGCATAATCCGCAATTTCCGGTTCATGCGTGATGAGGATAATGGTATTGCCTTCGTCGTGCAAATCCTGAAAAAGGCGCATGATGTCTTCGCCGGTTTTCGAGTCGAGGGCGCCGGTGGGTTCGTCGGCCAGCAGGATGCCCGGGTTGGTGACCAGGGCGCGGGCGATGGCCACCCGTTGCCGTTGTCCGCCCGACAATTCGCCGGGCTTGTGGTCTAAACGTCCCGACAGGCCTACCCGTTCGAGGGCGAGCAAGGCGCGTTCTTTCCGTTCAGCGGCAAGCGTGCCCGAATAAATCAGGGGCAATTCCACGTTCTGCAACGAATTGAGGCGGGGCAGCAGATTGAAATTCTGAAAGATAAACCCGATTTCCTTGTTGCGCATGGCCGATAATTCGTCATCGTTCAAGGTATTCACATCCACTTGTTTGAAATAGTAATGTCCCGATGAAGGCGTATCCAGGCAGCCCAGAATATTCATCAGCGTGGATTTTCCCGAACCCGAAGGCCCCATAATCGACACATATTCATTCTTGTGAATATGCAGGTTGATGTCAAGCAAGGCGGGAATTTCATTCTCGCCAATGGCATAATTCTTTGTTAAATCTTTTAATCGAATCATATTTATTCGTATCTGATGGAATCCACAGGTTTGAGTTGGGCGGCATTCTTGGCAGGCAGGTACCCGAAACTGATGCCCACAACGACCGAAAAAGCAAAGGCAATCACGATAGAGTAAGGGCGAATGAATGTGCTGACATCTGTAAACAGGGACACAATCAGCGAGAGGCTGACGCCCAGCAGCACGCCAATGATACCGCCGGTGATGCTGATGGCCACGGCTTCCGTCACAAACTGGCTCATGATGTCGGCTTTGCGTGCGCCGATGGCCCGCCGGATGCCAATCTCGCGGGTGCGTTCCATCACCGTTGCCAGCATGATGTTCATGATGCCGATTCCACCGACCAACAGGGAGATGGCGGCGATGGCGCCCAACAGGAAGTTGTAAATCTGCCGTTCCTTTTCTTCCTGTTTCAGCAGTTCATAGGGAATGACGATGCTGTAATCTTCGTTGTTGAAGTGGTGGCGTTTCAGTATTTCATTGATTAAGCTCGAGGCTTCCAGCAATTCGCCTGAATTTTCGACCTGTACCGTAATTTGCTGAATCTTGCTCGCCAAGGCCTTTTCGCGCGTGAAGCGGCTCGAAAAGGTGGAGAGCGGGAGATAGACGTCGGTGTTGAGGTCTCTCGCGGCCAGTTCGCCGACCGTTTCGGTAAACAGCGTTTTGGAGGCCAGTACGCCGACGATTTCCATCCATTGGTCATCTATTTTAACCATTTGGCCGACGGGGTCAAGCTGTTGGAACAAATCATGCGCTACGCCGGCGCCCAGTACGCAGACTTTCAGGCGTTGATTGTAATGCGTTTCGCCAATCAGTTCGCCCCTTTGCAGTTGGTAATTCATCATTTCCAAATAGTTGGGACTGACGCCGATGATATTGGATTTGACGGCTTTATCGGCATACTTCACCTCGGTAGTGATTTCGGCTTGAACGGCTACGCGCGTTACGCCGGGTACGATTTCCTTCATCACCGCCGCATCCTGTAGCGATAAGCCCTGCGAGAACTTGGCGCGGGTCTCTTCCAGTTCCTCATCGGAGAGATTCTTTTCGCGCACAATGATGTTCTTCACGCCCAAATCCTGATACTTGGCGATGGCTTCCCGCTTCGCCCCTTCGCCGATGGACAACATGGTAATCACGGAAGCGACACCAAAGATAATTCCCAACATCGTGAGGAACGAGCGGAATTTATGGTCGGCCAAGCCGCGGATTGCTAAACGAACATTTTCTTCTAATTGCATACTGATTATTGTAAATATTCACAACTAACGGTCATCCCGGGTTTTAATCTCGTATCGGAATGCAAAAGCTGCACCTCTACATCAAAGACCTTTTGCTTCGATTTTTCATCTTTCAAATGGCAGAGTTTGCCGATGTAGGCAATCTTGCCATCGAAAACCACTTTCGGCAGCGCATCCAGGCGGACAGCCACTTTTTGTCCTTCGTGTATCTTCAAAAAGTCAGTTTCGCTGATGCAGGTGTTCACTTTCATCCAGGTCAAATCGGGCACATTGGCCATCAGATTGCCGACATACAGCATATCGCCTACCTTGAGGAACGAATTGCTGCCGCTGCGGTTCCCTTTTGCTACTTGAAAAACGCCCGCAATCGGAGTGCGAACGGTCAGTTTAGGGAGAATGTCGTATGCATTTTTTATCTCGTCTTCCAGTTGGCGCACCCGTATTTGCTGTATCTTCAGTTCGTTGGCGCTGATGATGTTGCTGAGCGCCAGTTTCTTTTGCTCTTTGTGCAAGCGGATTTTCTCCTGTTCAAACTCCAGCTCTTTGATTTTCAGAATCTTGGGCGGTTCGAATCGGGACGCCGTCTGCTCATTCTTCTTGAGTTCAAAGGCTAAAGTGGCGTTCTTAATGTTGGATGTCAATTGATTGAGCTGGTTGTCCTGATTCACGCGCAGCTTTTCCAATACCGCCCGTTGGGTTTCCAACTCGCTTTCCTGGTTAATAATCACTTTCTTGACATCGGTAGGGTCTAATTGAATGATGGAATCGCCCGGATGGACGATGGTGCCATGTTCCAGAATACCAATGATGCGCATTTCCCACCAAGACCGTCCATAGCGTTGCAGGATAAATGATTTGGACTCCACGGCAGCCAGTTCGCCTGTTTCCCGAAGGTTGGTGCGATGGGTGTTGTCGTCCGCATCTCCTTGCGGCGAATGATTTCCACAAGACACTGTGCCTCCTATCAAGGAGCAATACAATAGCAGGGAAGCGATTTTATTTCTTCTCATCTTCTTTTTTATCTTTATCGGTAAACGGGTTGACCAATGCAATCTTGTCGTTTTCGGACAAACCCTTGACAATGATGATGAAATCGCTGTTGGAAGCGCCTGTTTCCACTTCCGTTTGTTCGTATCCGGTGGTGGTTTTCTTATAGACGAACGATTGGTCTGCCTCCTGATGCACGGCTTCGAGCGGCACATACAAGGCATCTTTGATTTGGTCAATGGTAATCTTGCAACTAACCGTCAAGCCGGGAAGCAGGTTGGGATTGGGTTTCGATACCAATATCTCGACAGGGAACACCTTGATTTTGTTCGACCCGTCTTTATTGATGGCCAAGTTGGCTACCGCATTCACCACGCCTGTAAAAATACTGTCGGAAAACGCATCGGGCTTGATTTCGACTTTCAGACCTTTGGTAATTTTGGCAATATCCACTTCATTGATATGCACAGTGGCCTTCAGTTGCGACAAGTCGGGCAATTGGATAATCGGGAAACCCGACCAACACTGGTCACCCACCTGAAATTTGTTGCCACTGCTCCAACTCTTGCTGATGATGGCGATGCCGGGCGAGGGCGTAGTGACAAACAGTTTATTGAGGGTTTCGTGCGCTTCCTGCAAGCGTCCGCGGGCTTGTGCTATATCCAGATTCTTCTGTTTAATTTCCTCCTTTTGAATTTTAATGCGGTTGTCAATTTGTTCGGCGGCCTGCACCAAAGCAATATCGGCCATGTCCAGATTCAGCCGGATTTCCTTTTTCTTAATATCTGATTCGTAAACGGCCGATTCGAAGCGGATTTTAGAGATTTCCTGTGATAATTTGGAGATTTCCAGATTGGATTTGAGTTCTTCGAGGTCGGATTCGTGTTGGGCTTGCATTTTTTCCAGTTCTGCCAAACTGATTTCCAAACGACTTTCGGCGTCCACAATCGCTTTCTGCACTTCCGAAGGGTCAAAAACCAACAGCGTATCACCCGCGGCCACTTCCTGACCGTCCTTTACGAGCTGCGTGATTTTCAAATTGCCATACCGCCACGAAATGTTCGGCGAAGAAATATTGATGGAATGGATGGCTTCAATTTCGCCTTCTTCGTGCATTTCGATGTTGAACGTGCCTTTCACAACCGTGCCGAGGGGTACTTGACCGGTTTCTTTTTTACTGCAAGCAAACAGCAGCAGCAAGAGGAGGACGGCCGCGGCCGGACTTCTTTTTCCTTTCATTTTTTCTTGGGTTTTATTAATGCAATGATTTCTTTTCCCTTCAAACCCTCTGTTACGATAATCTCTTTGGGGGATGAACTGCCGGTTTTTATCGGCCGGAGCTGGTAACCTTTTCTCGTTTTAAGATATACTACTTTGGAGGAATCTTCTTCAAAAACAGCCACTTGCGGAATCACCACCGTGTCGCGCACCTGCTTGATGATTACTTTGCATTGTGCCGAAAATCCGGGTTCGGGCATCGTTTGTACGCTATCGACGGAAGCCTCCATTTCGTAAACTTTCACTTTTGAGCCTTCCTGATACGGCTGGCCAACGGGCGATTTCGTGGTGATTTTGCCAAACGCGCGATTCCCCGGCAGGGCATCGAAAGTAAATTCTACCGAATCACCCACCGTCACGCTTTTATAATCTGATTCGAGGGCGGTCATTTTCACTTTCATGCTGGTTGTTTCGGGCACCTCTACCAACGGTATCCCTTGCCAAACGTTATCGCCGGCTTGCAGTTTACGCCTGTACATGGGAGAAACAGAGCGAATAGCCACCCCGCTTTTGCTCGCTTTAATGGTCAGTGACGTCTTAATTTCCTTGATTTCATCTATCTTGCGGGAATAGAACTGGAGTGCCGTTGTGAGTTGAAGTATCTCCGATTTTTGAATGACGGCCAACGATTGCAGTTTCTTTTCGAGTTTGGTTTTTTCGATGGCTGCCTTTTGTAGTTCCAATTCCTTGATTCGGATTTGATTGGGCGATGCGTATTGGATTTGCAGCGAGTCTAAATGAGCGATTTCAGTGGTTACGGCATTGTTTCGAACTTGCGCTTCCATCAAAGCGTATTGCAGTGCATGGTTGACTTGGAGTTTGGCAAGCTCAGCTTGAACGCTTTCGTAATTGGACAGCCATTGGTCGTAATAGGTTTCAATATTGGCGTCTTCAATTCGTGCTAAAACCGTTCCTTCTGTCACACGGGTGCCGTCTTCGATAAGGAAAGTGATGGTTCCGTCCACTTGGCGAGGGCAAGCCACAGTCAGCGCATTGACCGGTTCGACAAATCCATCCAAGTAAACGGCATGGACGAAATTGCGGGAAACAACGGTGTATGTCGGCAGATTTTCATTCTCATTCGATTGGCAGGAAGAGAATAAGGCACAAAGAAATACAGTAAATAAAAGTTGATGCGGCTTCACAATGAGAATCAAAAGTTATCCTGTTTGACAAATTGGGCGCAATGTAGCGCTTTTTTTCGAAACTCAAAGTTAAAATATTAAAAATCCAAATAAGGCGCGATTCTTAGCCAATCGTTATCGGTAAATTCATCCAATAATTGCAGGTCTTTGATGCTCGAAAGCTGTCCTTTTTTCTTCCGCACCTCCACAATTGCCCTGGCTTGGTAAAAATCAATGTAAGGATGCGCCATCAACCGGTTTAATGAAGCTTTATTGACCGGTATTGCAGCCACTTGACTGGCATCAACTTTCAGGAAAGGGGATATTTTAGCATATAATTCTTCATACATTCCATGCACTTCCTGCAATTGTTCGATGCGATGGTAGCCGCCCAGAATCTTTTTATAGGATAAAATGTTTTTAGCAAAGAATGCACCGATGCCGGGGATTTTGACTAAATCGGTGGAATCGGCCGTATTGAGTTCAATCACCACCCCTTGGGCAAATTTCTCTGCTTTGGGTGGGAGGTTGGTTGCGGGACGGGCTTCTTCCTCTTGTTTCCGGTTATAATACGTACGTGTGTGCTCTTGAGGACGAGGCGGATGCATGTATGCTTTCCGTTGCGGTCTTTCCTGCTGTTGGAAATAGGGAACATACGGTGGCTTTTCGGAAGTTTGTCCGGATGGTTCTTCCGGAATGAATGTGGGTTCTGTTGCAATAGGTTCTGCTTGGGGTGGTGCAAAAAGCAGTTTTCCGGCAAAAATACCGCCGATAAATACGAGTAGGAGCAGGATGCCGCGGCGTTCGCGTTGCGAGAAGTAGAAGAAATCTTTCCAGTTCATAGCTTAAAGTATTGAGTTATTAATGATGTGATATTCGCAGGTTTTGTTAGTTGCTCTTTGTTCTCTAAGGTGCCAAATTGGCACCTTAGAACGGTTTATACTATCTTTCCATCTTGCATGTGAATGATTTTATCGGTTAATTTAGCTAAATTCTCATCGTGTGTAACAATGACAAACGTTTGGTTGAAACGCTCGCGCAAATCGAAGAACAACCGGTGAAGCTCTTCCTTGTTCTTGGTGTCCAAACTGCCGGAAGGCTCATCGGCAAAGATGACCGAGGGACGGTTTACCAATGCCCGCGCCACGGCGACGCGCTGTTTTTCGCCTCCTGAAAGTTCATTCGGCTTGTGGTTGGCGCGGTCGGACAAGCCTAAAAAGTCCAACAACTCGCTTGCCTGTTTCTTGGCTTCGGAAAATTTGATGTTTCCGATTAAGGCCGGAATCATGATGTTTTCTATCGCCGTAAACTCCGGCAATAATTGATGAAACTGGAAAACGAATCCGATATTTTGATTGCGGAAAGCGGCAAGTTCTTTGTCTTTCAGATGATTGATGCGGGTGTTTTCGTACACTATCTCGCCCGCATCCGGTTTATCCAATGTGCCCATGATTTGGAGCAAAGTTGTTTTTCCTGCACCGCTCGGCCCCACAATCGAAATGATTTCGCCTTTGGAAATTTCCAAATCGATACCTTTCAAGACTTGCAGGTCGCCAAAACTTTTGGTTATGTTTTTACAATGAATCATTCCTTTTCAACCTAATTTGCTGATTTTTCTCAATTTCTCTTCATCAATGATTTTGATTTTCCGTCCGTCCAAGGCAATGACTTTTTCATCCACAAAAGTGGACAAGGTGCGGATAGCATTGGAAGTAGTCATATTCGACAGGTTGGCTAAATCTTCGCGGGCGAGATAGATGTTGATGGTGGCATCATCTTCCAAGCCATAGCTGTCGATAAGGAAAACGAGCGATTCGGCCAAACGTCCGCGGATGTGCTTTTGTGTGAGATTCACGGTACGTTCATCGGCAATGCCCAAATCAATGGACAACTGGTGAATGAAAAATTTGCAGACATTGTAATTATGCTTCATGATTTCCCGAATCACTTTCATCGGAATCAGGCACACCGTTGACGGTTCGAAAGCCGCCGCATCGGTCAGGTATCTTTCGCGGGCAAAATAGGCGCGATAGGCAAAATACTGAATGGGTCGAATCATGCGGATAATCTGGCTTCGTCCGCCCACGCCTTCTTTATAGATTTTGACTTTGCCTTGCAGCAGACACATCATGTAAACGGGTTCTTCACCTTCGGCATACATCTGTTGGTTTTTCTTGTATTGCTGGATAAAGGCATTGGCACGAATCAGTTCCCGTTCCTGCTCTGTCAGCAATCTCCACACTTCTTTCAGATTAGTAGAAAAATTCAGTATACTCTCGTCTATTCCTTGCATTGTGCTTTGTAAACATGTTTTGAAACACAAAAGTACGGAAAAGATTTGTACTTTGAGTAATCTTTGCAAAAAAATTACTATTATTGCACCCCCATTCAACTATTTGATTAGGAACGACTCAACAATCCATAATGATAAAAAAAAATTGGATATGGTTTCTCTTGGTATGTTTTGCCGGCAATGCAGCGGCGCAAGACAAGCATCCTGATGCCGACTCCATCATGCTCGAAGTCCTGAAATATCGCGATTGGTATGGCGACTATATCCGCGAATACAATGCTTTGGTGTATATCAAAGGCAATACACAGGTTAAAAAGAAGAATATTTTATCCAAATACGCTCCCAACTACTTATACTGGGATCAAAAAGGCGATGATTCGTTCATTGAATCCCTGGTGAAAGTGCATTACACTTCCCCCAATTATTTCACGCAGGAAATCATGGCTTTAAATGGTGACCATCTCAAAGCGGAAGATGTGCAAGACCGCCTCATGCGATTCTTGAATGTCAATATTTACAACTCCACCATTTTTAACGATCAGATTTTAATGCCGGAACATAAAAAGGTGTTTAAATATTACCGCTTCAAGTATATTGCTTCGCAGGATACCTTGGGACAAATCATTCATCAAATTCAAATTATCCCCAAAATCAAAAGTCAAAAACTGATTTCGGGTTATTTTTACATTGTGGACGGCAGTTGGACCATTTACCGCTTCGATATTCGCGGGAAATGGGAGTTTTTTAAATTCCGGGTGGAAACCGAATTGGGTTTGTATCAAAAAGAGTTTTTGCTTCCGCACCGGAGTACCATCACTTTCCATTTGAATTTATTGGGTAATGAAATGGTCAATACCTACTTTTCCCAATTTGAATATCAATCGGTGAATAGTTACGATAAGCATCAAAAACCTGCCGGAACGAATTACGATTTAAGCCATTATTTCAGCATTGAAACCGATTCGGTGCCGGTTGTTGCGGATACGTTGTTTTGGGAGAAACAACGTCCGATACCCTTGTCGCCGTATGAAGACCGGTTGTTGGATCACAGTCTGAACGAATCACAAACGACCGGTTCCCCAAAACAGTCGTGGTATATAGCCAAAGGTTTGACGGTTCCCACTAATTTCGAACACAATCAAATGCAATATAACTATTCCGGCTTGTTGAATCCGCTGAAACTGGCTTATTCGGGCTGGGACGGCGTGGTGTACTGGCAACAAATATCCATGAAAAAGACGTTCGGTGACGGAAAGATGTTGCATTTCAATCCCGCCGCCGGATTTTTGTTCCGGGATAAAAAACTGTATTTCAGCACGCCTGCTACTTGGGTGTTTGCGCCCGCTAAATTCGGCGAGTTTTTCTGGACATTTGAAAACCGCAATCAAGCCTATAATTCAACAACGATTCAAGAAATCAAACAATTCCTCCCCGACAGCATCAATTTTGATGATTTGCAATTGGAATATTACCAACATTACCATACCTATATGGAGGCCAAATACGAAATTTCTAACGGCTTTTTGGTGTATGGCGGTTTGTATTACGATTGGTACATTCCGGTACTTAATAAAAACACCCCTGAATTACGGGCAGAATTTTCGGAAGATGCGACTCAATTAGTCGAAGACCGGTATCGCAGTTTTGCACCGGTCATCGGTCTTCGTTGGACACCCCGGCAATATTACCGTTTCAACGGCAAACAAAAGGAATATCTGTTTTCCCAATATCCTACTTTTATGGTCGAGTATGCACGTGGTATCAGCGGGGTGTTGAAGAGCAACAGTTACTATGAACGGGTCGAAATGAATATACAGCAAAAGATTCCGCTCAATTTATTGAAATCGCTTCATTATACGCTTGCTGCGGGGTGGTTTACCAACACCGAATCGGTGTATTTTGCCGATTTCAAGCATTTTCAGCGAAAAAATATTCCCCAATCGTGGAGCGATCCATCTGGAGGCACGTTTTATTTATTGAATAGCAATTGGTATAATGCAACCGATTATTATGCGCAGGCGCATTTCATGTACGAGTCGCCGTTTGATCTCTTGCGTTTGTTTTCCAAAATTCCTGCCGATATTGTGAGTTCACGGTTTTATGCCGGTTATTTGTATATGCCGGTGCTGCCTCCGTATGTGGAATTGGGTTACGGAGTTGGAAATTTTGTGGGGAATGCCAATGTTTTTGTGTCGTTCAAGCGCGGAAAATACGAGGCGATAGGGCTGAAATTTGCCTTTGAGTTGAGCTTGTAGTTATTCAATAATCATCCCGCTGCCTAAACACAATTTACATTCCCGGTCATAGACGACGCCGAATTGTCCGGCCGCAATGCCCTGTATTTTGTCATCCGAAGCGATGCGATAGATGTCACCGATTTTCTTCACTTTCCCGAATGTAAATTCAGGCGTATGCCGTATCTTGAAAGCGATTTCCTTTTCACCAGCAAAATCACCCCAGGGATCTTCGGTAATAAAGTGAAATCCTTGCAGATTAACGGTTTTGCCGTATTGTGTTTCAGGGTCGTAGCCATTGGAAACGTAGATGATGTTCCGGTCAATGTCTTTTTTGATTACGAACCACGGCCCACCACTCAAAAACAAGCCTTTGCGTTGTCCGATGGTGTGAAACCAATATCCCTTGTGTTTACCCAGGATTTTGCCGGTTTCCAGTTCGACTATTTTCCCCGTCCGTTCGCCCAAGTAACGGCGGATAAAATCGTTGTAATTGATTTTCCCCAGAAAGCAAATACCTTGACTGTCTTTGCGCTGGGCGCTGGGCAATCCCTGTTCCGCTGCAATGGCGCGAACTTCGCTTTTTTGCAGGTGTCCGATCGGAAACATCAGTTTGGAAACTTGCAGATAATCGACTTGACCCAGAAAATAAGTTTGGTCTTTCACCTTGTCGGCCGCGGTGGAGAGGTAGATTTTTTGGTCGATAAGGGTAGTGGTAGCGTAGTGTCCGGTAGCGATTTTATCAAATTCGCGTCCCCATTTTTGTTCAAACGTGCCGAATTTAATCAGTTTATTGCACATCATATCGGGATTGGGAGTCAAACCGCGACGCACGGCATCGATGGTATAGCTGACCACGTTTTCCCAATATTCTTCGTGAAGCGACACCACTTCCATCTTACAGCCGTATTTTTTGGCAATGAAAGTAGTAATCTCAATGTCTTCTTCGGCAGGACAATCCATGTAACCGTCTTTATCTTCCATACCGATTTTGATATAGAAGATGGTGGGGTCGTAGCCGGCCTCTTTCAGTTGGTGCACCACCACCGAGCTGTCCACTCCGCCTGATACTAATGCTGCGATTTTCATCATGCTGCAAAATTACGAAAAATGTTTGATTGCGGCTAACTATTAAACTTGCAAAAAAAGCACAAGAATTAAAAACTTTTTGTTTTTTGGAAAAAGTTAACTTACTTTGCAGGCTCAAACATAACACACATGGAAACAGTTAAACACCCTAAAATTGCCATCTTGATATTGGCACACAAAAATGAAAATCAAGTAAATCGGTTGATTCATCATTTAGCAAAAGATTTTGATGTATATATCCATATTGACACGCGATCCGGTATAAAAATTCAACCGAAAAACAACATTCATGTTTATCGGAAATTTAAAGTTTATTGGGGATCTTTTGATAATTTAAAAAGCACTTTGTTTTTGTTGAGAGAAGCACATAAAAAGCACTACAACCGGTATATTCTTATTTCAGGACAAGATTTGCCGATTAAATCAAATGCCGAAATATCAACGTTTTTTGCCAATAATTCGTATGAATATATTGAATTGAACGAATTGCCGAAACCTGAATGGCATACCGAAAATGGCGGATTTGACCGGGTTTCCAGATATTATCCCAACCGGATAACGCTGGGGAATAATCGTTTAATTTTTAAAATACTGTTTTTCATCGAAACCCAATTTTTTCGTCTTTTGTTAAAAGTCAAAAAACGTCCGATTAATTATGCTTTTGCGGGAGGAGAATATTGGATGAATTTGAGTGGCAATTGCGTGAATAGAATATTTGATTACATGGCACGTGATAAAAAATTCCTTAAAAGATTCAAATGGACATATATTCCCGAAGAATTGTTTTTCCAAACAGCTATCCATACAATCGGTGGATTGAAAGTCATCAGTAATAGCTTGAGATTTGTTAATTGGGTGCAGGGAGCGCTATCTCCCCGTACTTTAATACAGGATGATTATGAAAAAATAATACATTCGGATATGCTGTTTGCCCGAAAATTTGATGAAAATGAAGATCGAAATATAATTGATTCGATTTTAGAAAAAATTAAATAGAGCCGTTTCCATTCGTTTTTCAAAAAAAAATAACTTACTTTGCAGTTTCAAACTAAAATTAAAGTATGGCACAGCAAGAAGATGTTTTTAAGAAATTAGTATCGCATTGTAAGGAATACGGCTTTGTGTTCCCTTCGTCGGAGATTTACGACGGGTTGGGCGCCGTTTACGATTACGGACAAAACGGGGTGGAACTCAAAAACAACATCAAAAAATATTGGTGGGACAGTATGACTTTGCTTCACGACAACGTGGTGGGCATTGACTCAGCAATCTTTATGCATCCGACGATCTGGAAGGCCTCCGGGCACGTGGATGCGTTCAACGACCCCTTGATTGACAATAAAGATTCCAAAAAACGCTATCGCGCCGATGTGTTGATCGAAGAACAGCTCGCCAAATACGACGATAAAATCAATAAAGAGGTGGAAAAAGCCGCCAAACGATTCGGCGATTCGTTTGATGAAGCCCAATTCCGCGGAACAAATCCGCGCGTATTGGAAATCACGGAGAAACGGGATGTGTTGCATACCCGCTTTGCGAAAGCCTTGAACGACAACAATCTCGAAGAATTGCGTCAAATCATCGTGGATGAGGAAATGGTATGTCCGGTATCGGGTACCCGCAACTGGACGGAAGTCCGCCAGTTTAACCTGATGTTTTCAACCGAAATGGGTTCAACTTCCGACGGTGCGATGAAAATTTACCTCCGTCCCGAAACGGCGCAAGGTATTTTTGTCAACTTTTTGAATGTGCAGAAAAGCGGCCGCATGAAGATTCCGTTCGGTATTGCGCAGATTGGGAAAGCCTTCCGGAATGAGATTGTGGCGCGTCAGTTTGTCTTCCGCATGCGCGAGTTTGAGCAGATGGAAATGCAGTTTTTCGTTCGTCCGGGTGAAGAATTGAATTGGTTTGCCCAGTGGAAAGAAACCCGCATCCGGTGGCACAAAGCCCTGGGCTTGGGTGACCGCAAATACCGTTTTCACGACCACGACAAGTTGGCGCATTATGCCAATGCCGCCACCGATATCGAATTTGAAATGCCGTTCGGCTTCAAGGAAGTGGAAGGCATCCATTCGCGTACCGATTTCGATTTGAGCAGTCACGAAAAATATTCGGGCAAAAAACTCCAGTATTTCGACCCTGAATTGAATCAGTCCTATACGCCTTACGTCATCGAAACATCCATCGGCGTGGATCGGATGTTTTTGAGCGTTTTGGCCGGTTCGTATTGCGAAGAAGCCCTCGAAGGAGGCGATACGCGCGTGGTGTTGAAATTGCCGCCCGCTTTGGCTCCCGTAAAATTAGCCGTATTGCCCTTGGTGAAAAAAGACGGTTTGCCCGAAAAAGCGCTTGAAATCAGAAACGAGTTGAAATTCAGTTTCAATTGCCAATACGATGAAAAAGATTCGATCGGAAAACGGTATCGCCGTCAGGATGCCATCGGAACACCGTATTGCGTGACCATCGACCACGATACCTTGAACGATCATCAGGTAACGATTCGCCACCGCGACACGATGCAGCAGGAGCGTGTGCCGGTGGCCGATTTGCAAAGCATCATCGCAGAAAAAGTAAGTTTGAAAAACCTGTTAAAACAAATTAAATCATGAAACAGTCTTATATTCTATTCTTTCTCTCCTTCATCACCCTCTCGTTTACCGCTTGCAATAGCGATGATGATGACACAACTACCGCGTGGAAGCATCAAAACGATGCCGTTTACAATGCCGTAAAAGCCGATACAACTTGGATGCCGCTGCCGAGCGATACGATAGCCGGTTGGCCCAAAGGCGTATATTACAAGGCGCTTCCGAATTCGGATGATGACGATAAAGGCACGGAACATCCGTTTCATACGGCAAACGTAACTGTCATTTACAAAGGATATTTTGTAAACAATGCGAATGACTTGGAGGGTACAACTACATTTGCTGCCGAAGGGAAAACAACCTTTTTGGTCGGTGGCTTTAACAGAGGCTTTAGTATCGCTCTGCAAAATATGTATATCGGAGATAAGTGGCAAATATGCATCCCCTATTATTTGGGCTATGGCATTGCGAGGTGTGGCGCTATTCCTGCTGATTCCACGCTGTTTTTTGATGTCGAATTTATAGAAATCGAACATTATCCCGAATGTAATAATGTTTTTTCCGAGTCCGTTTG
>JAITXK010000135.1 GCA_031284765.1 Candidatus Symbiothrix sp. | reverse complement strand
TTTTAAATAAGTTATTTTATTTGTATCAGTATATTCAAGGTGCGTCAAGAATTTTCTATCATCCCTCAGCAGGAAAAGTTATCAACATGTTCTAAAGTAATACAATTACCATTCAATCGGTTAATTTTCGGATTTGTTCGGGCGTAAGGCCGGTTGCTTTCACAATGTCGTTGATGGAGAATCCCATTTGCTGCAAGTTTTTGGCTATTCATGAGAAGAGGCCAAAAGCCAAAAATCAAGTACCGTCATTGCCGCCATGGCCTCTACGATAGGCACCGCACGAGGCAACACGCAAGGGTCATGCCGTCCTTTGACCTGCAACAAGGTTTCGTTGCCTTCTTTGTCAATGGTTGGTTGCGGCTGCAGGAGCGTGGCCACCGGCTTGAAAGCTACGCGGAAGTAAATGTCTTCGCCGTTGGAGATGCCGCCTTGGACTCCTCCGGAGTGATTAGTCTTAGTCTTAAATTTTTTGCCGTCAGCTGAAGCTGGCGGCAAAAAAGATAAATCTTCATCATTAGCTGAAGCTGGCGGCAAAAAAAGGTCATTGAGTTCAGAGCCTCTTTGATGAACCCCATTGAATCCCATGCCGTAATCGAAGCCTTTGGCGGCGTTGATGCTCAGCATGGCGCTGCCGAGTGCAGCGTGCAATTTTCCAAATACCGGATTGCCCAGGCCTACCGGCACGCCTTGACATACACAAGTTACCACGCCTCCGATAGTGTCGCCCTCCGCTTTGATTTGGTGAATGATTTCAATCATTTTTTCGGCAACGGCCAAGTCTGGGCAACGTACCGGCGTCTTTTCGATGTTGCTGAAATCCAGTTCGGTATAAAATGTATCTAAGTGAATGGCGCCCACTTGTGAAGTATAGGCGGTAATCGAGATTCCTTCTTCTTTCAGGATTTGTTTGGCAATGGCGCCTGCTACGACTCGTGAAATTGTTTCGCGGGCAGACGAACGGCCCCCTCCGCGATAGTCACGGTGTCCGTATTTTTGGAAATAGGTGTAATCGGCGTGGGAGGGGCGGAAAACATCTTTCAGATTATGGTAGTCCGACGAGTGCTGATTGCTGTTGCGGATGATAAACCCGATGGGCGTGCCGGTTGTCCTGCCTTCAAAGATGCCGGACAGAAATTCTACTTTGTCGGCTTCCTTGCGCGTGGTCGTGATGTCGGATTGTCCGGGTTTGCGACGGTCTAATTCGCTTTGTATAAAGTCGAAGTCTAACAAAACACCGGCAGGGCAACCGTCAATTACCCCGCCAATAGCTTCTCCGTGTGATTCTCCGAACGAAGTGAGCCGGAAAATAGTTCCAAATGTATTCATTATTTATTCTTGACAACCGCAATTGCAGCTGTTTGCATCCTGCTTTCCGTCACAGCTTTCACAATCGCAACCGCCTTCGTAAGATTGGGTCATTGCAGCGATTTCTTCGGGTGAAGCGGTGTGCACATCCATTACTTCGCCATCGAAATGCAAGGTTTCGCCTGCCAAGGGATGGTTGAAATCCATTACCACCATTTCGGGTTTAATTTCCAAAATCGAACCCATCAACCGGTTGCCGGAAGCGTCCATCATGGGAAGGGTTGCGCCTTCAATGATGGTTGTGTCATCGAACTTGCCGTCGATTTCAAAAATGTTTTTCGGAAGTTCGACTACGGCGTCTTCGTTACGTTCGCCATAGGCTTCTTCGGGGGATAGGGTGAAAGAGAAGGCATCGCCGGTTTGTTTGCCGGTTAATTGTTTTTCAAAGGCATCAAGCATCATGCCCATGCCGTACATAAAAGTCAGCGGGCTTTCTTTGGTTGCTTTTTCCATCAATTCGCCTTCTACTGTTAAATCGTATGTTAGAGATACAATTTTGTCTTCTGAAATTTTCATATTGCTTATTTTTTAATTTTGAGCGACAAAGATAAGTATTATTATTTATTTTCGCGCATGAACCGCCTGTGTCAATTGCTTCAATGCTTTGTCCAAAATGGAACGCGGGCAGCCGACATTTAGCCGCATAAAACCAATGCCTTCTTTTCCAAACATTTCACCATCGTTGAGAGCTAATTGGGCTTGATCAATGAATAACCGGTTCAACTCTTTTTGATTCAATCCCAAGGCCCGGCAATCCAGCCAGACAAGGAATGAAGCTTCGGGACTAATGACTTGGATGGCGGGAATATGTTCTTTTACATAAGCATCCACAAAGCGGATGTTTGCTTCTACATAGCGGAGCATCTGGTCTTTCCATTCTTTACCCTGGTTGTAAGCCGCTTCGATAGCGGTGTATGCGAAGATAGTGCCATCGCCGAGTTCGCTGGCATCAAGAAAGTTATAAAACGACTGGCGAATAGAATCGTTGGGAACAATGGCGTATGAACTTACAATTCCGGCAATATTAAAGGTTTTGCTGGGCGACATAAATGTGATGGAGTTTTGTTCCGCTTGTTCGGAAACCGTAGCAAAAGGAAAGTGCCGGTTCCCGAAAATAGCCATGTCGGCATGAATTTCATCGGCAATGACCAGAATATGGTTTTCATAACAGATGCCGGCCAATTCTTTCAAGGTTTCTTTGTCCCAGGTAATACCGACCGGATTATGCGGATTAGCCAAAATCAATAGTTTGCAATCTTTGTCGATGAGTTTGCGTAAACCGTCCAAATCCATGCGATACCGTCCGTTTTCTTCGATTAATGGATTATTGACGACTTGCCGGTGGTGCATTTGAGTAACCATCCGGAACGGATGATACACCGGCGGCTGAATGATGATTTTGTCATTGGGATTGGAAAAATGCATCACGGCAAATGCAATTCCTTTGACAATACCCGGAATATAGGATAGCCATTCTTGTTGTATTGTCCACTGATGTTCGTTTTTCAACCAATTGATAATGGACAGATAATATGCTTCCGTTGCGACGGGATAACCGAATATGCCATGTTCACACCGCTTCTGCATTGCCTCGATAATTTTTTCGCAAGAGCGGAAATCCATGTCGGCTACCCACAGCGGAAGTAAGTCCGGATTGCCGTAGCGTGCCTGCAAAACATCGGTTTTTAATGCGCCGGTGTTTCGACGCTCAATGATTTCATCAAAATTATACTGTTTCATGTGTACATTTTTTTACAAAGGTAATGTTTTTTG
>JAITXK010000196.1 GCA_031284765.1 Candidatus Symbiothrix sp. | reverse complement strand
AAATATACGGATTTATTTCCTAATTATGGAGGTTTATGGCAAAAATGTTTTTTTAGAAATATCTATTGGAATAAACCTTGGTTCGGCGTAGGCTCCAGCCCAATGTCGTCAACTTAAGGGTTAGCATTGTTTCAAATGGCAACGCAATCACAAAACAGTACTCGAAATTTTCCCTTCCGACAAAAGGGTTTCAATCGTATCTCCTGCGCACAGCGATTGCGCCGATTTGACGGCTTTGCCGTTTTTCATCGTAATGGAATAGCCTTTGGAGAGGATGTATTGCGGCGAAGACATCTTGAAAAACGCTTCTTTCGCCTGCAATTTCAGAATTTCCCGTTGCATCCGCTGCTTTTGCGAAAGCAATAAATGATTTCGAATGGATTGGAGATTCGATTGCTGTTGCTCTATTTTGTTACCAACCAATTGCGGTAAATAATGCGAAAATTGTTGTAGTTTTTCGTTCGCCTTATTCAGCATCCGGTAGCTTGCATTCAATACACCGGATTGACATTGGGACAATTCCGCATACACGTCTTCTAAACAATCAATTAAATAATCGGCAACGGCGGTCGGCGTTTTGGCGCGATGATGGGCTACAAAATCCAGGACGGTGTCGTCGCGTTCGTGTCCAATGCCGGTTATGACGGGCAAGGGAAATTGGGCTACATTAACGGCTAAATTATAGGTGTCGAAAGAAGCCAAATCGGAGGTTGCACCCCCTCCCCGGATGATGATGGCCACATCGAATTGCTCGCGCAAGGTGTAAATTTTGTCCAAAGCGGAGATGATGGATTGTTCGGTTTGTTCGCCCTGCATGATCGCCGGAAACAGGTGCGGATAAAACACAAATCCCGTAGGATTCTTTTGCAAATGGTCTAAAAAATCCTCATAACCCGCTGCGGTCGGCGAAGTGATGACTGCGATGCGTTGCGGGATGGACGGCATTTCCAATTCCTTATTCAGTGACAAAACGCCTTCTTGTTCCAATTGTTGGAGGATTTTCTGCCGCTGTTGTTGCATGTCGCCCAAGGTATACGCCGGGTCGATGTCGTAAACGCTTAATCCGTATCCATATACCGGATGAAAATCAATGCCGGCTTTGACCAACACTTTCAATCCGGAAACGAAATTCTGTCCGGTTTGCTGTTCAAAGTAGGGTTTTAACAGTTGAAATGTATTGTTCCAGATATATCCGCGGGCTTTGGCGATAATGCTGTTGTCGGAAGCCCGTTTTTCAATAAATTCCAAATAGCAATGGCCGTTGGTATTGTAACGCACATCGCTGGTTTCAGCCATCAACCAATACGTTTCTGGAAAGGATTGCTTAATGGCTGTTGAAACCAGCGTGTTGAGTTGGGAAAGTGTTAGATATTCCACAAATTTTGTTTTATAGCCGGTTGATAAGCGCCGTAGCAAACACTGCAATGCCTTCTTCCCGTCCCACAAATCCCATCTTTTCGGATGTGGTGGCTTTGATGGAAATAGCGTCTTCATCCGTTTGCATCACCTGGGACAAGCAGGTTTTCATCTGCGGGATGTAGGGATTCAATTTCGGCTTTTCGGCACAAACGGTAACATCCACATTGCCCACTTCGTAGTTTTTGGCACGAAGCAGTTCCATGGTGTGCGCCAGGAGGATTTTACTGTCAATGTTTTTATATTTTCCTGCGGTATCGGGGAAATGGAAACCGATATCGCGTAGATTGGCGGCTCCCAAGAGCGCATCGCATACGGCATGAATCAGCACATCGGCATCGGAATGTCCTTTCAAGCCTTGGGTATATTCGATTTGAATACCTCCCAACCACAATGCCCGATTTTCGGCAAAAGGGTGCACATCGTAGCCAAATCCTACCCGGATGTTCATGATTTATCGCATTAAGTTTTTCAGCCCATCCATATCAAAACTCAACGAAAAACGAAGCGTTTGGTCCAACGGATTGGACGGAACGGTAGATATCAGATAAGAAACATCCAATTGGAAAGAGGTCAATTTGAAACCGGTTCCCAATGTGAAATACTGGCGGTTGCCTTTGTATTGATTTTCGTGATAATACCCGCCGCGGAAGAAGAATTTATTGTCGTAGGCGTATTCCGCACCAATCGACCAGGCGATTTCCCGCAATTCTTCTTTGATTCCGCCCGGCGCATCGCTAAACGATTTGAAAATGCCGGAGATGGCGGAAATATCCCGGTATTGATCCCATAACAAATCTTGCCGACTCTTATAGTCATCATCACTCTCACTTGGGTCTTTTGCCAGATATTTGGGTGGCGTAGGTACTAAATATTTATTGGCGTCGGCATTGATAGACAAAGTGTTGTAATCATCCATCGGGAAAAGCAGGGATGCCCCCAAGCGTAAATTGGTAGGGAGGAAAGAATAGTGGTTTCCGCCGTCGTAAGACACTTTGTTCCCGATATTGGAAAGATTAAAACCCAAGCCCAACATACATTCGTTTTGCCCGAGGACCACATAATTGTTATAATAACCGGCAATATCGGCGGCAATGGCTTTGGCCGGTTCCATGTCTTCCATTCCCCGTCCTGAACCCAAATCGGAGTAAATGCCCCGCAAACTGGCAGCCAGCGAAAA
>JAITXK010000158.1 GCA_031284765.1 Candidatus Symbiothrix sp. | reverse complement strand
AAGAGAGTCTTCTACCGTATCAATACCATTGCTAACCTGAAATAGAATGCGTTCCGCTTTATGGTAGTAACCACTGCTCACGTCCAAAACCGCCGGCGAACTCATTCTAAAAGAACCTTCTCCCGTACCACTTGTTATCGTTGTCAATATTGGACTGGACCCCCATTCGACAAAATCCACACCCTGTTTAACTGTTTTATAAATAAATAACGGAAAAGAAGCAGGCGTCCAACGCACATCAAAATCCAGTAGACCTTTATTGGCATCTCCCAGTTTATTAAAATTATAAGTATAACTCTGGATAGGTGTAGGTGTACCACCCTCTAATGTGGTGATTTCAATAGAAACAGGTTCTATGTCACGATGTTGAATAACCGATACTGAATAGTGTAAACGGCCGGCTCTTATAATAATTTGAGCTTCTCTTTCTGTTTCTGGAGTAGACTCTCCGGATGCTCCGAATGAATAAGGGGTCAAAAACAAGTACACGTCTTCTGCTGTAGAAGATGGGTTATGTTTTGACAAATTCAACCAAGAAGGATTAGTAGATTCTACAGACCAACCCGGATAATTTGTTTTTATTTTTAATAGATTGGTCGGTTTATTTTCGGTAATTGCACCTTTGGCAAATTGAAAAGCATCCCTGCTGATACCCAAATAATAATAATTATCAAAAATCACATTTTTTATATCCGCATTTACATCTTCATTCCATTGCAATATATCATACGCCACATTAACTCCTTTATTTTTGAACGCTTCCTCAGGCGTAGCATAACCCCTACCCATCACATTTGTAATTTTCACAACATAGTGATTATTGCGAAGAAGAGGAAGGAATACTTCCTTCGTTTTATCCCAGAAATCAATCCGGTAATACGACATAGTTTCTTCAAATTCTCCTCCCACTACCAAGCAAGCAGCATCCGAAGGCTCAGAGATATCAGGAGCTTTTGTTTCAAACGCATAGATGACTCCTCGCATCGCTTTATCCATTACTCCCGGAGCAGAAAAATCCGTATAATCGGTAAATACAGGAGCAGACGGTTGGGTATAATCAACCGGTAAAGTAGGCGCTGTTACTGTTATCTGGTTGTCAGTCACTTTTACAGAATCAGGTACAATACGACCTTTCGAAACATAATTATACAGACGAACATTCTTCAATTTGAACTTATTGACAGCACCGCCGCTCACTTCCACATCTATCTTGGCAATCATGCGTAAGAGCGAAATCGTTGCTACGGGTACTGTGCCGGAAGTTGCCGGAGTTACACTTATCAAAGTTGATGCTTCCCCCCACATGGGAAAGCGCGTATAGCCTTCGGATGTATTCCAACTTCCATCGCTATTTAATGCCGAAAATTCCAATTTTGCCAATAATGTTTTCTTATCCCGGACCGACGATGTGGAAAGAGATGACTGTAATGCACGAACTTGCTCATGCGCATTGGCAATCAAAACCAAACGCATATTATTTTTGAACGGGAGCGTAGCTCTGAGTTCTTTCGGTTTTATTATACGACCTTCTACAATCGTATCCAACTGATCATCTTTATCAAAAATCAACACGTCGATACAATCAATCTTTTCTTCTGCCGTTCTATCCATTGAACGGAGTTGTGGTTGCGCAAATTCAAAAGGAACAGACAAATTTATCACCACTTCTTGCTGCCCTCCGGATAGATTCGTTTTCACATTCAAATCTTCCTGCGAACAAGACGATACAGTCAACAACCCTATCAACAAGTATAACCCATGCGTTCTTATATTACTGCTTTTTTTCATATTTGTATTTTTTATCCAATTTATTTATTAATCTGATAATTCCACCGTTTCATTTTGGTTCGTCCAACCATTCACGGTAACTATAACCGCTTCGCCGGATAAGTCAATGACAATATCATAATAATGAGTCGTTTTAAAATCAACTGCATCGATATTATTCTTGATTAATGCAATTAAATCTTCGTCATAAATGGTAATGCCTTTACCGGATGTGATATTCAAGTTCATAGCGCCAGCTTCATTTAATTTCAGCACATCCAATAGGGCTTCCAAGTAGGAAACATCTTTTCCACCGCTCTTGACTGTCGTAAATGGGACCGCTATTTTTTTATAGAAAAATGGGTTGGTACGTTCAAATCCATTATCAAAAGTATATTTGCCTTTATCATCTTTGATAGTAAAATCATACTTTTCATCGGTTGGCTGTAGTCCGGTGATGGTAATTTTGAGTCTGTTTTTATTCAACTCCAACGGAATTTTTATCTGCTCATTGGCGATGCCCTGAATGGTAGCTGTGTCCGTTCCAAAAAGGCAAGGAGGCAACACATCCGCATCATCCGATAAAAATACTCCGCCGGATGGACGGTTGATCAAGAACCTGAAATCTGCCCTGTTTAGACCGGGTTGAGGCTCAGCAGGATCTATCGAATAAAGAGTATCCGGATTGAACGCCCAAACCACAAAGCGGTATTTAGCAGAATCCAAATGCAAACCGGTTGCAATATATTTATTATATTGAAGATTCATCGTCCGCGAATCCACTAAAGAATCTTGTTCATCAAATACAAATAGCACTGCTTGTTTTACTGCATTCAACTGAAACAGGGAAATGTCATCCTTATTGTCGTAAGTAAACTGTATCCGCAAATCGGGAGGACAAAGCGGTAAATCTTCCTGGATACAAGACGAGAAGAAGCAAATGCAAATTACCGTACAGAGTGTCTTATGGATTCGAGTCATCATCGTTTTCATTGTGCATTCATGATTTTAGTGAACAATTCATAGTCCGCATTTTCTTCCTGATATTTAGCCAATGCGACTTTCATTCTTTCCAATGCAACTCTATTTTGTACTGCTTCAATCGAACCCCGTTGCTGGGCTTTTTGCAAATAGGTTTCCGCATCATTCACTAACCTTGCATGCATATATGCCAGAGCTAAATTATTCCATGCAGACGGTTCATTGGCATATTTTTTGAGGATGTCAGAAGCAATTTTGTAATCGTTTTCCAATATCGCAACAGCGGCAGCATTCAAATTGGCAACCGTATTTCCGGGGAATACACTAACAGCCGTCTTGAATAGCTTATTAAAATCGGGACTGCCTTTGGCATACGTATTTGCAATGGTGTACATTTCTTCCACACTCAACATGACCGGTTTGGTTTTCAGTAATTCTTTTCCCCGTTTAATCGTAAACGGAGGAATGGTGTATTCAAACCGATAATCCACCCTGCGTAACAACGGAAAAAGATTTTCCAACATGTAATTGTAGGGACGTCCAGAGGACAACTCCATCAATTTCCTTTCTCTTCCGGCGTCTATATCCTCGATACGCATGATGTTCAAGACTTCTGCTTTATTCTCTATATTCGTATCGGCTTCCACCAATTTCCGCAAATCATCCCAAGCTTCGCCCATGCCTTCCGCCGAAACGATACTACCGGCAATCAGGTATTTCTGTTTAATATAATTCTTCAATGCAAAAGCCCTGTTTTCGGACAGTTTCAGATTACTTTCAAACGCACCCTCCGGAGAAGCGTAGGCCTTGATAGACATTGACTGAATATGTGCCTGAGGTTCATCTACGATATATTTTACACTGGCATCAATTTTGGCTAATTCTGCTTTATTGTTACCCAAATCAGGTAAAATATCCCATTTGCCCACTTGAAAAATCAAATAGGCCGCACCATTTTCATCGCGTTTCTTGACCAACTCTTTTTCAGGAGTAATAAATTGAACGGCAGGCATATAGGTATAATTCCATTGTGCTTGTACAGGTAATTCAAGATAGGGTGCCAACAGTCGTTGGTAGTCGCCCAATTCGCCCGCCAAAGCTACTTCTTCTCTTTTTTTATCGGCCGCACTGCCAAGCCCGATAGATTCGGCCAATTCAGCCAAGCTCAATTTTAAACTACAGCCGCAACGGTCTTCCAACAAGGTTAAGGAAGCATCTTTCATCCATGGTTCGAAAGGTATGGACCATTGATATTCAATGATGTTATGTTCCGATTGATTGCCAATGATCAGGGATCCGTAGATATTTTTATCCTTTTTCACACCATTCAACGCCAGGGAACGGTGATATAATTTTTCCCTCGTCTTGCCATTTACAAGCAAGGATGGCAACGCCATCTTTTTGCCCGATGGTTCCGCAATTATTGGTGTCAGTATCCATTGGCTATTTTTAGAAAAGGTGCGTCCATCAATATCAACCGTAAAATCAATTACAACATTTCCTTGAAAAAACTTGAATTGCCTCTTTTGCACCGACATTATCCCTTGACTTTGAGAAGTAAATACACTGACTCCAAAAAGCAAAATCAGAATCGAAAGAATAGATGAATATTTGAATTTCATGTGATTGATCATTTTAGAATGTAAATTAAAGAAATACCCACTTGAGTAAGCCCCAAATAATGATAAACGCCATCTTTCTCTCTCTGAGTCCAACACGCATCACATTTCTCATATTTGTCATAATCAACATAAGCATAGCCAACGCCCACATTCAATTCCAAATTCCATCGGGGAGACAGATAAAACTGATACCCATACGATAATCCCGCACCAGCCAACCAGCCTTGATAACGATACTTTTTCAAATTACCGGACAAGATTCCTCCGGCATTGAAAGATGCATAATGCGCGTGCAGACCAAAAAAATGACCGGAAAAAGGCTCGCATGACCACCACCTCAATTCCGGCTGAAACAGTAAAAATTTGTACTTTGCAATGTTGTCTAAATCCCAAGGATTATAGGTCAGTGGCATTTTTAACGTGAAATTATTATCTAAAGCCCATTCTGCCCCCAAGTTCAAACTGTAGGTCAAATCAGAAAGCAAATTGGTATTGATTGCGAATTGCGGAGTAGCATTACTTACCCTTGCCAATTCTTCCTGCGAATGAAGTTGAACAAAAGGGTGTAAAGCCAATAGACAGAACATGCCTATGCGATATTTTTTTAATAGTATCATTCTATCTAATATTAAAACTTCATGTATTACTCAAAATATATAAAATTATTTCGAAATTTAAATCTATAATTTTCACTTGGATACAAAAGTATAATAAAATTCTATAAAACACACCTATGTTTAATAATTTAACATTTGGCAAAACAAAATATATTACGTTAATCATTCTGAGTCAACATCTTCTGCAATTCTTCGGCCAATAAATTTGGATACAAATGACCGTTATGAGCTAAAGAAATTTTACCGGTTTCTTCGGAAACGATAATGATTTTGGCATCGGTCTGCTCGGCCAAACCCAAAGCCGAACGATGTCGCAAGCCATAACGTTTGGGAATATCCTGCTTGTGGGATACCGGAAGGACACAGGCTGCCGCCTTGATTTTTTTCCCGGAAATAACCATTGCACCATCATGCAAAGGACTGTTTTTAAAGAAAATATTTTCAATCAAACGCGAACTGATATTGGCATTGATGACTTCGCCGGTTTCGATATATGTATCCAACGGTATGTCCTGCTGAATAACAATCAATGCGCCCTCTTTCCGCTTTGCCATATTGATGGTAGCCAGGACAATCGGCATAATGTACGAAATATCTGCTTCGATATGATTTTTCCGCTTGCTTCTAAAGAATTTGACAATTGCTTTTATTCCTTTATTGTTTCCAAAATCTTGCAAAAAATCCCGTATTTCCCGTTGGAAAACCACAATTAACAAGATCAGACCCACATCGATAAATTTATCCAAAATACCGCCGATCATCCGCATTTCAAACATTTTGGAAGCCAACAACCAAAGAATAATAAATGTCAAAACGCCCAAAAAGATCGCTGTGGTGCCTGTCTTTTTCATCAAGAGATAAGTCTCATAGAGAAAAAAAGCCACCAATAGAATATCTATCGCATCTTTTATACCGAAATTATCCAACATTGCATCCAATTTTATTATACAGTTGCACAGCTTGCACGGCTTCTTTTACATCGTGTACCCGAAGAATATCCGCACCTTTGGTCAGCGCAAACATATCCAGGGCGGTGGTGCCGTTCAATGCTTCTTCCGACGAAACACCGATGACTTCGCGAATCATTGTTTTTCGAGAGAATCCCACCAAAAGCGGGAGGTCAAAGATAGTAAATTGTTCCAACTTATTCAACAGTTCGTAATTTTGTGCGGTTGTTTTGCTGAATCCGAAGCCCGGATCGACCACAATATCCGTCACCCCTTTTTGATGTAACCGGTTGATCTTTTCGGCAAAATAGAGCAGGATCTCCGGCATCAAACGATCGTAATGCGTGTGCTGCATCATCGTTTGCGGCGTTCCGCGCATGTGCATAATGATATAAGGCACTTTTAAATCGGCTATGGTATCGAACATTTTTTCGTCCAATCCTCCGGCAGCTATATCATTAATGATGGATGCGCCAAATTTTTCCACACATTCGCGGGCAACATCCGCCCGAAACGTATCAATAGAAACAACTGCCTGAGGCGCTTCCCTGAAAAGAATTTCCAAACCGAAACGCAGGCGCTGCATTTCTTCCTCTGCACTCACAAATACCGCACTCGGACGTGAAGAGTAACCGCCGACATCCATCATATCCGCGCCTTCTTCCATCATCTGCACTACCCTTTCGGCAATTTCCTTTTCCGTTTGTTTGCGGCTGCCTGAAAAAAACGAATCGGGAGTAATGTTCAATATGCCCATTACTTGCGGAGAAACGAAATGATTAATTAGTTGCATTCAATTGTATATTAAGCCTTTAATGGATCAAATCCATTCCCGTAAACGCCAATAACCGAAGTTTGCGAAATGAATGCATTGGAGTCTATGGCATTGATGATACGAAACAGCGTTATCGATTCGGTCTTTTTGGCCATTACTACCACCACTTTAACCGATTTTTTGGAATACCAGCCGGTGCCGTCCAACAACGTACAGCCTCGATGCGCTTGCTCGTTAATCGCCGTAGCAATTTCTTCGTACTTTTCGGAGAAGATGAAGAACTGTACCGATTGGCGCGTACCATTCAACACCAAATCGACCGTATAAGACGAAACACCCAACACCACCAAACCAAAAACGATTTTTTCCACACTGTGAAAAACGAGGAAAGACGAAAGGATAACCATCACATCGCATATCAACAATCCCTTACCAATGGATATATGGCGGTACTTATTGATAATCAAGGCGATAATATCTGTTCCTCCGGTGCTTCCCTTGAATGTTAATACCAGGCCAATACCGACACCACATAAAATTCCGCCCAAAATACAACCCATAAACGGTTGATCTGCAACCAATGGCTTGGTGATAATGGTGGGAAGAAAAGACAAAAGAAAGGTCAATGTACATACGCCTAAAATCGTTTTCAAACTAAATTTGAAGCCGAATATTTTTATTGAAATAGTCAACAATACTATATTGATACAAAAATAACTGACAAAAACAGGTATTCTTACTATCGGCAACACTTCTGATGCCCACTGGATGACAGATGCCACCCCAATCACTCCACCGGGGGGAATTTTAACCGGCAACAAAAACCCCGTTACGCCCAAAGCGTATAAAAACAACCCAACCACAATGAAAAAATCATCCTGAATTTCCTGCAAAATGATTTTTTTCTGAATTTTAAAAGGCTTCTCTGTACTTACTTTCATGTTTATCTTCTAACATATTTAAATAACTGCGGTAACGCGATTCACTGACAAAATGCTCCTCTACCGCTTTTCTGACAGCACAACCGGGTTCTTTCCGGTGGCTGCAATTATTGAATCTGCAATCGTGTGAAAACCGGAATATTTCCGGAAAATAATGCGAAATTTCCACGCCTTCCATATCGAAAACGCCAAAACCTTTGATGCCCGGCGTATCTATGATATAACCGCCTTGGGGCAATTCAATCATCTCTGAAAACGTAGTAGTATGCATCCCTTTATTGTGATAACCGGAAATCTCCTGCGTTTTTTGGGAGGTTCCGGGCACCAGACAATTAATAATTGTCGATTTTCCTACACCCGAATGACCCGAAAACAGTGTAATTTTGTCTTTTAGCAAAACTTGCATAAAGGATAAATTCGTGGCTTCCAACGCCGAAATTTGATAACAAGGATAACCAATCGTTTCATATAAATGAATCAAAGCGTTCATATATTCCTTATCTTCAACGTTATAACAGTCTATTTTATTAAAAAACAAGACAACCGGAATGCGATAGGCTTCTGCGGCAGCTAAAAAACGGTCAATAAACGTAGTGGTCGTAACCGGATAATTGACGGTAGCAATCAAAAACGCATGATCGAGATTGCTCGCAATAATATGGGACTGCTTGGAAAGGTTGGATGACCGGCGAATGATATAATTTTTCCGGTCTTCAATCTCGTAAATCAATGCCGTTCCCTCCGGATTCTCCTCAATGAATACGCGGTCACCTACCGAAACAGGATTGGTGCTTTGTATCCCTTTCAAGCGGAAATTACCTTTCAGTTTCGTTTCAACCAACCGTCCGCCTTCCGTTTTGACCTGATACCAACTGCCCGTATTTTTAACTACGAGACCTTTCACACGGTCATGATTTCTTTTTCTTTAGCAGCCAAAACCTCGTCCACTTTTTTCAAATATCGATCATGGAGTTTTTGAATTGCACCTTCCGTTTCTTTTCCCTCATCTTCGGAAATGCCTTCTTTTACGACTTTTTTGATGCCGTCGTTGGCATCGCGGCGAGCATTGCGGATACCGATTTTAGCATTTTCCGCTTCTGTTTTCGACTGTTTTACCAATTGCTTGCGCCGATCTTCAGTCAAGGGAGGAATACCCAAGCGGATGATTTCGCCATTATTTTCAGGCGTGATGCCGACATCCGAATCCAGAATCGCTTTTTCGATCGGTTTCATCATCTGCTTTTCCCATGCCAAAATGGTAATCGTCTTGGCGTCGGGCGTAGAAACGGTGGCGACATTCGACAGAGGTACCATTCCTCCATAATACTCCACTTTCACATTATCTAAAATATGGACATTGGCTTTACCGGCGCGAATGCGCGACAAGGATTCTTCAAGATAGGTTAATGCATGAAGCATTTTTTCTTCTGATTGATCTACTACATTTTTAATTACACTCATGGATGTTCTTTTTTAATTTTCTGCAAATATATGAATAAATCGGCTAACTGGTTGTCTTCATTGTGTGCTATTTTTCGGAATGCCTTTTAAGTGTCACACCTGCCGAAAGTTTCACGTTGTTTCGCTGTCCGGACATCTCTGTCAATGAGACGGGTTATAATTAGCCAATAAATCAGATATGAACGATGGTTCCGATGGGTTCTCCCGACAAGACTTTTTTCAGATTGCCGGCCGTATCCATATCAAACACGATGATAGGCAGGTGATTATCTTTTGCCAAAGTAGTAGCGGTTAAATCCATTATCTTAAGCCCGCGATTGTAAACTTCGTCGTAAGTTATGTCATCGAATTTTACGGCATTCGGGTCTTTTTCAGGGTCGGCGGTGTAGATGCCATCTACGCGAGTGCCTTTCAGCATCACATCGGCAGCTAACTCCACAGCGCGCAAAGCGGATGCGGTATCGGTAGTGAAAAACGGATTACCCGTTCCACCCGACACAATGGCTATTTCTCCTTTTTCCAATACATCAACAGCGTCTTGTTTCGTGTAGAGTTTTCCGATGGGTTCCATGCGAGCGGCGGTAAATACATGGCCTTTGATGCCTTCGTTTTCAAGTGCAGAACTCAATGCCAAACTATTGATAACGGTTGCCAACATGCCCATCTGGTCGCCTTTCACGCGGTCGAAGCCTTTGGAAGCTCCGCTCAATCCGCGGAAAATATTGCCTCCGCCAATCACGATGGCAACTTGAATGCCCATTCCGGCAATTTCCTTGATTTGCTTGGCATAATCGGCCAAACGCGTTTCGTCAACGCCGTAAGATTGATTCCCCATCAGGGATTCTCCACTCAGTTTAAGTAAGATACGTTTGTATTGAATCATAATTTTGAACTGTTTTCCTTAAAACATTTTAGCCACCCGTTGAATTCCTTCCACCAAAATATCAATTTCTTCTCTCGTATTATAAAATGCGAAGGAGGCGCGCAGAGTGCCTTCGATACCCAAAGCATCCATGAGTGGTTGGGCGCAATGATGCCCTGTGCGAACAGCAATGCCCAAACGGTCGAGCAACATACCCATGTCGTAGGGGTGGATATTACTGACTAAGAATGAAAGAACCGAACTCCTGCTCCGTGCATTTCCAATGATTTGCATGCCGTTGATTTGAGTCAGTTTTTCCAGCGCATAATCCAATAACATTTTTTCGTATTGGCGAATATTGTCCAATCCAATGGATTCGATGTAACGGATGGCTTCGCCCAATGCCGTAGAGCCTACATAGTCAGGCGTTCCAGCTTCAAATTTGAAAGGAAGTTCGTTAAAGGTCGTTTTTTCAAACGTTACGTGAGCAATCATTTCCCCGCCACCCTGATAGGGAGGCATTTTTTCCAGCCACGTTTCTTTGCCGTATAATACACCAACGCCTGTCGGACCATACATTTTATGTGAAGAAAAAACCAAAAAATCGCAATCCAATTCCTTTACATTTAATGGAATATGTGGAACGGATTGGGAGGCATCAATCAAAACAGGGATATTGTAATTGTGCGCCAAACGAATCACTTCGGCAATTGGATTTATGATGCCTGAAACATTGGAAACATGAGTCAACGAAATGAGTTTGGTTTTAGAAGAAATCAATTCCTCAATGTCTTCTAAGCGGATTTCACCCGTTTCGGTCAGCGGAACGACTTTTATTTCGACCCCTGTTATACCACGCTGAATTTGCCATGGGACGATATTTGCGTGATGTTCCATCGTGGTCAAAATAATTTCGTCGCCCGCTTTGCATTGCAAACGGCAAAAACTGCTTGCCACCAAATTAATGGATTCCGTTGCACCCCGTGTAAAAATAATTTCGCTCGCTTTTTCCGCATGAATAAAGTTTTGCACCGTTTTGCGGGCTTCCTCGTGTGATTCGGTTGCCAACAAGCTTAAATGATGTGTACCACGATGAATATTGGCGTTGATGGTGGAATACACTTCTTCCATTTTTCGGAGCACCTGCAATGGCTTTTGCGTGGTCGCTGCATTATCCAAATACACCAAAGGTTTTCCATACACTTCCTGTGAAAGAATCGGAAAATCGTTTCGTATCGCGTTGATATCTAAATACATCCTTGACATTTTACTAATTCGCCTCTAAATCGTTTTTCTATCAATAATTTCAAACGGTCACGCAAACCTTCCAAGCGGATGCTTTGCAGAACATCATTTGTGAATGCAAATTTAAGCAATAAAACGGCTTCTTGTATCGAAATGCCTCGCGAACACATATAAAAAAGTGCGGTTTCGTCCAATTGCCCCGTGGTCATGCCGTGAGAACACTTCACATCGTCGGCATAAATTTCCAATTGCGGTTTGGAAAACATACGGCAACCGCTGCTACCCAACAGGTTGTGATTGTTTTGACAGGCTTGCGTTTTTTGCGCATCCTCCACTACGATAATTCTTCCGCCGAATGTACCTATTGCCTCATCATCCAATACATATTTAAACAATTCGTTACTCAGGCTATTCGGAACGTGATGATTGATGAGTGTGAAATTATCCACTTTTTGTTGTGCATCAGCAATTACCATGCCGTAGAGATGCGTTTCGGCATGTTCGCCCTCCAAATCCACCTGATAATTGTTGCGGGTAATGCCGTTGCTCAAGGTAATATTATGTATGATAACCTGAGATGAATCAGCTTGTTGCACAAAGTTAGTCGTTAGGCGAATGGTATTTGGAGAACTTTCTTCCAATTCATAAAAATCGAAAGAAGCATTTTCTTCAGCGTATATTTCAACGACTTGCGTAGCAGCCAAAAGCGGTTGGGTATCAGTCGTATGGTCACAAACCAAGAGTTTGGCTTGAGCGCCCGATTCGAGAATGACGAGTATCCGGCGGTTTGTCAGCGAATCGACTTTTCCGCCCGAAATATTTGTCAATTGGAATGCTTTTTCACAAACAACATTTTTCGGAACATATAAAACATAGCCGTCCTGCACAAACATCGTGTTGAAAGCCGCCAATCCATCGCCCTTTTCATCGACTTGCCAATTGTAATATTCCGAGAAAACAGCAGGATGCTGCTTGGCAAATTCGTTCAGACTTCCTGAAAAAATGCCTTGGGGTAATTCCTGAGCCATCGGTTCACGATAATAGCAGCCATTGACCACAAAATGTTTGTAGGAATTGAGGTTCGGTACATTGCACGGGAACACCTTGTGAGGATTGATTTCCGCGTTTGGATGATTCAGGTAAAACCCAAAATCAGGTTTCAACAATGCGGACAGGTTGGTGTGTTGGTAATCTTCCGATTGATACGCAGGAAATCCGAGGCCTTGGAAGGTGTCAAAAGCCTTTTCGCGGAAAGAATTGAGCAAGGGAGCGCACGATTCATCAATCTTTTGGCGCTGGGAATTAAAAAAATCTATGTATTGTTGCATTTTATATTTATTCCTTTTTCAATTTTAGCCTCTTATAGAAGCCTTACAGGCTATTTAAGCCAATCATACCCCTTTTCTTCCAACTCCAAAGCCAATTCCGGCGTACCGGTTTTGATAATCCGCCCATTATAAAGTACATGCACAATATCCGGCTTGATGTAATCCAACAGACGCTGGTAGTGCGTGATGACAATCGCGGCATTATCGGGACGTTTCAATTGATTAACACCGTTGGCCACAATGCGCAGGGCATCAATATCCAAACCGCTGTCGGTTTCGTCCAAAATCGCCAATTTCGGTTCAAGCATCGCCATTTGGAAGATTTCGTTGCGTTTCTTTTCTCCTCCGGAAAAACCTTCGTTCACGGAACGGTTGACCAGATTTTTATCCAATTCCACGATGTCTTGCTTTTCGCGCATCATCTTTAAAAATTCGCCGGCCGACAAAAGTGTTTCTCCTTTGTATTTGCGATGTTCGTTCACCGCCGTCCGCATGAAATTGACCATGCTCACACCGGGAATTTCCACCGGATACTGAAAACTGAGGAACAGTCCCAAACGAGAGCGCACTTCGGGAGTCATCTCCAGCAGATTTTCCCCTTCAAAAAGGACTTCGCCCTGTGTCACTTCGTAAGCAGGATGTCCCACCAGAACCGCTGCCAACGTACTTTTGCCCGAACCGTTCGGCCCCATAATGGCATGCACTTCGCCGGCATTAATTTGCAAATTCAGACCGCTCAATATTTCCCTTCCATTGATGGAAGCGTGTAAATCTTTAATTGTTAACATCTATATCCTTTCATTATTTTCATTTCCTTCATTATCTTCATTTCTTTCATTCCCCCCCTTATCACCCAACACTTCCCTCCAAACTGATTTGCAACAACTTTTGCGCCTCCACAGCAAATTCCATCGGCAGTTTATTCAAAACCTCCTTGGCATAACCGTTAACAATCAAACCGACGGCTTCTTCGGTGGAAATGCCCCGCTGATTGCAGTAAAACAGTTGGTCTTCGCTGATTTTGGAAGTCGTGGCCTCGTGTTCTACAATCGCCGTTTCGTTTTGAATATCCATGTACGGAAAGGTGTGTGCGCCGCTGGTGTCGCTCAACAGCAGACTGTCGCATTGCGAGTGGTTGCGGGCATTTTCCGCCTGGGTTCCGACCCGCACCAAACCGCGGTAACTGTTCTGGCTCTGTCCGGCGGAAATGCCTTTGGACACAATCCGGCTCTTGGTGTTTTTGCCGATATGAATCATTTTCGTACCGGTATCCGCCTGCTGAAAATGATTGGTTACAGCCACGGAATAAAATTCGCCAACGGAATTATCGCCCGCCAGAATGCAACCCGGATATTTCCACGTTATGGCCGAACCTGTTTCCACTTGTGTCCACGAGATTTTGGACGAATCGCCTTTGCAGATTCCCCGCTTGGTGACGAAATTATAAATACCGCCTTTCCCGTCTTTATCGCCTGGATACCAATTCTGAACCGTTGAATACTTGACTTCAGCCCGGTCTAAGACAATGATTTCGACTATGGCGGCGTGCAACTGATTTTCGTCACGCACGGGAGCGGTGCATCCTTCCAGATAGCTAACGTAGGTATCTTCTTCGGCGACAATCAATGTCCGCTCAAATTGTCCTGTATTCATGGCATTGATGCGGAAATAGGTCGATAATTCCATCGGGCAACGCACGCCTTTCGGAATAAAAACGAAAGAACCGTCGCTGAACACGGCCGAATTCAATGCCGCAAAAAAATTGTCACGATAAGACACCACGCTTCCCAAATATTGCTTAACCAAATCGGGATGCTCCTGAACGGCCTCGCTGAACGAGCAAAAGATAATGCCTTTTTCGATTAACGTATCCTTGTAAGTGGTTTTGACCGAAACGCTGTCCAGCACTGCATCAACCGCCATGCCCGAAAACATTTTCTGTTCGTGCAACGGGATGCCCAATCGATCGAAAGTCTTCAATAATTCCGGGTCCACCTCGTCCAAACTTTTCGGACCTTCTTTCTTTTTCGGTGCGGCATAATAAATCATATCCTGATAATCGATTGGCGGGATATTCAACTGCGCCCATTGCGGCATTCCCAAAGTCAACCAATAACGGAAGGCTTTCAAACGAAAATCGAGCAGCCATTCCGGCTCGTTTTTCTTGGCGGAAATCGTGCGGACAATCGTTTCATTCAATCCTTTAGGGATGAATTCGGTATGAATATCCGACGAAAAGCCGTATTCGTAATCCCTGTTTGTGAATTCATTTAGTATATCGTTTGTATCTTCGGACATAATATCAATAATTGATCAAAAATTCTAACAGAGCATCTATTTCTCTGTTTTTGAATTGAATATCTACAACTAAAACTTCTCTACCTCCATTCTTCAAAGCATATTCAACACGACAGATATCATCTATATCAATATAATTTCGATTTCCAATACCATAAGTATCCATCGCATATAGTTGAGAAACACAAGCACGTATTCTCGACAAATGGTACGCTCTTTTTACCATGTCATTTCCTCTTGATGTTTCAATGTAGTTGTCAAAGTAATTGGCTATAATTTCTTGGGCTTTTTCACTAAAATGAACAATCATATTACTAATTCATATTTTTTTTCTAATTGGTTAAAAAGTTCATTCATCTCAATCCCTTTATCGAACTCAATCTGTTCTTCGGGAGTAAATCCCATCCGAATTTTCGGGCGTTCCATTTTTCCCTCAGCCACTAACCGGTCTTGCTCTGCTTTGAGCCTGCCGATTTCCTCGTAGGTTAATTGTTTTGTTGCAATCATATTGTATTTCATTTGATTGCACAAAGATATTCTTTTTTCAATAAAAAAACAACATGAATATCGGTTCTATACTTTTGCAGATACCCAAAATCTATTTTTTAAAATAATCTTTTAAAAGCGGATAAACCGTAGGAACAACGCCCTTGACCTTGGAGTAAAGAATGGATTTTTCCTGCGTTGATTGAGAGAGGAGCATAGCATTTACATCAAACACCGAAAAAACATTGAATAGAATACTTAACGAAAGAATCCAGATAAAACACCCGAGTAATCCGCCCAACAAAATATCCAACGGGCGGGCAGGCGTCATCTTGATGGCCAAACTGATTAATTTTCCCAATAAGGTGATGAGAACGATAATCAGCACAAAAGCCAAAACATAACAGATACCGCTGATTATTAATGGCGAAACCGCGTTTCCGGTTACATGGTTCAAGAGAAAATTCCGCGAGGGAACCGCAATTTGTCCCGCCAGAAAAATGGCGGCAATCAAGGCGATAAATGATACTGCCCGCTTAACAAAGCCATCAAACAAACCTTTGATTAATCCGGCGGCCATGCAGATAATAATTAAAATGTCTAACCAGTTCATCTCAGGGGAGAGATTATAATGTCTGTTTTACTTCAATCTCTTCAAAAGACTCAACAATATCCCCAATTCTAATATCGTTAAAATTATGGATATTCAAACCACATTCATAGCCTTGCGCCACTTCTTTGACATCGTCTTTGAAGCGTTTCAGGGAATCCAATTCGCCGGTATAAATCACGATACCATCGCGAACCAAACGAATTTTATTGCCGCGCTTGATTTTTCCTTCTTTCACCATACAGCCGGCAATCGTACCCACTTTGTTGATTTTGAACACTTCGCGAATTTCCACATTCGCCGTAATTTCCTCCTTGATGGTCGGCGAAAGCATGCCCTCCATAGCTGATTTGACTTCTTCAATCGCATCGTAAATAATGGAATACAAACGAATATCGACACCTTCTTTTTCGGCCAATCTGCGTGCCGATTGCGAAGGCCGCACTTGGAATCCGACAACGATGGCATCGGAAGCAGCCGCCAGAATCACATCCGATTCGGAAATCTGTCCCACGCCCTTGTGAATCACATTGACTTGTATTTGTTCGGTTGAAAGACGAATCAACGAGTCGGACAAAGCTTCCACCGAACCATCCACATCGCCTTTCACTATGACGTTCAATTCCTGGAAATTGCCGATAGCCAAGCGGCGACCGATGTCGCTCAAAGTGATGCGTTTTTGTGTGCGCAGACCCTGTTCGCGTTGCAACTGTTCGCGTTTGGTGGCGATTTCGCGTGCCTCCTGTTCGGTTTCCATTACGTGAATGGTATCGCCCGCTTGCGGTGCGCCGTCTAGACCTAAAATCAATACCGGTTCGGAGGGACCCGCTTCGGTAATGCGTTGATTCCGCTCATTGAACATGGCTTTTACACGTCCGAAATGCGTTCCGGCCAAGACAATATCGCCCATTTTCAAGGTTCCGTTTTGTATCAGCATCGTTACCACATAACCACGCCCCTTATCTAAAGACGATTCGATAACCGAACCCACCGCTCTACGCTGCGGGTTGGCTTTTAAGTCTAATAATTCGGCTTCAAGCAGTACTTTTTCCAACAATTCGGGAATGCCGACGCCTTTTTTAGCGGAAATATCCTGCGACTGGTATTTACCACCCCAATCTTCCACCAAGTAATTCATACCTGCCAGTGTTTCCTTTATTTTTTCGGGATTAGCGCCCTGCTTATCTATTTTATTGATGGCAAACACCATCGGAACATTCGCAGCCGAGGCGTGATTGATAGCTTCAATCGTTTGCGGCATCACACTGTCGTCGGCGGCCACTATGATAATGGCGATGTCAGTCACGCTGGCGCCACGGGCACGCATGGCGGTAAACGCTTCGTGTCCCGGCGTATCCAGGAAGGTGATTTTGCGGCCATCGTTCAATTCCACATTGTAAGCTCCGATATGTTGGGTAATACCTCCGGCTTCTCCGGCAATCACATTCGTATTGCGGATATTATCGAGTAAAGACGTTTTACCGTGGTCAACGTGTCCCATGACCGTAACAATCGGCGGACGGGCAACCAAATCTTCTGCTTTATCTTCTTCCACCGCAATGGCTTCCGCCACTTCCGCGCTGACATATTCGGTTTTAAATCCGAATTCTTCCGCTACGATATTGATTGTTTCGGCATCCAAACGCTGGTTGATTGAAACCATGATGCCGATGGACATACAGGTTGAAATAATTTGCACTGCCGGCACGTTCATCATGCTGGCCAAGTCGTTGGCAGTAACAAATTCAGTCAGTTTAATGACTCTGCTTTCCTGCGTATCCATTTCAGACTGTTCGCTTTGACGTTGCGAAACAGCATCGCGTTTTTCTTTCCGGTATTTGGCGCCTTTTTTCTGACCTTTATTGGTCAGGCGTGCCAGGGTTTCCTTGATTTGTTTTTGTACATCTTCGTCGCTGACCTCGGTTTTGTCCGATGGTTTGCGCAATTTCAGACCACTGTTGCCAGCCGCCTTATTAACGGTTGGAACAGGAACCCCTTTTTCGACATTGATACGTTCGCGTTGGATGCGGTTGCGTTTTTTCTTTTTCGCCTCATCCACATCTTCTTTTTTGACGAGGGTCGGCTTTTCCCGCTGTTCTGTTTTAGCCTCTTCCGGAGCCGGTTTTTTGGGTAGAGCCGCTGCTGCCGCTAGCTGTTTCTTTACGGCGCGTTCGGCCTCCTTTTCTTTCTTCGTTTTTTTCTTGGGACGAGTAGAAAGATTGATGGCATTCAAATCTATTCTACCTGTCACTTTAATGGATGATTCGATACGTGGTTTGGAAAGACGGAACAATTCCCCATCTTCCGTTGCAGAAAGTTCCGATTTGTCCGAAGTTTCCAGATCATCGTCAGTAACCGCCACATCATCGTCCTCCTCATCATCTTCGGCCTCGTCGTCTATATCAATGGGTTCTTCCGGTTCAAGTACGAATGGTGCAGGCGTTTCCGGTTCTACGGCTACGGGTTGAATTTCAACTTCCGGTTCAGCCGCAGGTAATTCAACGGCAGACGTTTCTTCCGGCTGATTGATCACAGGTTCGGGAATCGTCACAGATTCAACAGGCGGTTTTACTTTAGGCGCCGGCGCCGGTTTTTTTCTGTTCAAAGCATCTAAATCCAGTTTGCCTTTGACTACCACTTTGGGTTTGATATTTTCGGGGACTTCCGTTTTGATTTCTTCCGTAATTTTAGTGTTTCCGTATCCTCCCGCAGTCACACTCTCTTTCTTTTCCTTGTGTTGGCGTTCTTGACTGAGTTTTTCGGATTCCAGCTTCAGGTCGATGTCTTTATTAAATTCTTTGACCAAAAGGTCGTACTCCTCATCGCTGATTTTAGCATTGGCATCTTTTTCTACAGCAAAGCCTTTCTTTTGCAGAAAATCCACTACCGTAGGAAGTCCCACATTCAAATTCCTTAATACTTTATTTAATCGTATAGACATATTTTATTCTTCTTCAAATTCAGCTTTTAGGATGTTGAGTATTTCGTCAACCGTATCCTCTTCCAAGTCCGCTTTATCAATCAGGTCTTCGCGTTTCATGGAGAGTACATTTTTTGCCGTATAGCAACCGATTTTCTTCAGCGCATCAATCACCCATCCTTCAATTTCATCGGAAAATTCTTCCAGATAAATATCTTCGCCATCAATATCTACATCGCGGAATACGTCGATGGTATATTCGGTCAGCATGCTGGCAAGTTTGATATTCAATCCGCTTTTACCGATAGCCAACGACACTTCTTCGGGACGAAGATACACTTCCGCCTTTTTTTCTTCCTCATGAATTTTAATCGAAGAAACTTTTGCGGGACTTAATGCGCGTTGAATAAACAGGGAAAGATTATTTGTATAATTGATAACGTCTATATTTTCGTTGCACAATTCGCGAACAATACCATGAATACGTGCGCCTTTCATTCCCACGCAAGCGCCAACCGGGTCAATGCGGTCGTCGTAGGATTCGACGGCTATTTTGGCGCGTTCACCCGGGATGCGGGCGATGCGTTTGACAACAATCAATCCATCGTGAATTTCAGGCACTTCCAATTCAAACAATCGCTGCATGAACAAGTTCGATGTGCGCGACACAATAATTCGCGGGTTATTGTTTTGATTATCCACTTTAACAACCACCGCGCGGCGGGTTTCGTTTTTACGGAAGAAATCGCCCGCTATTTGTTCGCTTTTCGGAAGAATCAATTCGTTGCCTTCATCGTCCAACAAAAGCACTTCTTTTTTCCATACCTGATATACCTCTCCGGACACGATTTGTCCGATTTGGTCTTTATACTTATTATATAAGGAGTCTTTTTGCAATTCCAACACTTTGGCGGCCAAAGCCTGACGAAGATTCAACACCGCACGACGGCCAAAAGCGGCAAAATCGACGGCATCGGTAATTTCTTCCCCTACTTCATAATCGGAATCGATTTTTTGCGCATCCGTCAACGAGATTTGCAGATTGGGGTCGGTCAGTTCATCATCAGCAACCACTTCGCGATTCCGCCAGATTTCAAAGTCGCCCTTGTCGGGATTGATAATAATATCGTAGTTCTCGTCCGAACCGAACATTTTACTGATCACATTCCGGAAAGCTTCTTCCAAAACACTAATCAAAGTCGTTCTATCTACATTTTTATTTTCCTTGAAATCGGCAAATGTTTCAATCATACTGGGTTCTACCTGTTTTCTTGCCATAAACTTTTATTATTTGATTACGTTTTTTGTATATTTAATTTCACTGTATAAAAATTCCTGATTTTCTACTACGGTAATTTTACGTTTGGCGCCTTCGGGCTTTACTTGTTTTTCGACCGAGAGAACTATTTTTTCTTCATCGGCCGAATGGAGGATACCCGTCAGTTTTTTACCGGCTTTGGACAGCACTTCCACTTCCCGTCCGATATTCTTTTGGTATTGGCGAAGCAGTTGAAAAGGCGAGGAAATGCCTGCAGAACCAACTTCCAGTTCATAATCTTCCACCTCGCGGTCCAAACGGGATTCGATAAAGCGAGACAAGGCGGCACAATCGTCAATTGAAATTGATTGGTCACTGTCCACCTCCACTACAATACGATTGCCCGCTTCCACTTTCACGGAAACGAGATATTGTTCCGAACCGGTCAAATACGTTTCGA
>JAITXK010000133.1 GCA_031284765.1 Candidatus Symbiothrix sp. | reverse complement strand
AAAAAAACCCTCTAAACAAAATTAAATGGAGATTGAACTAAAAGAAGTAGTAAGCACCTCGCAACTACGCCAATTCGTTACTTTCAATATTAAACTATATGAAAGCAACCCTTATCACGTTCCCGGATTAATTAGTGATGAACTGATGACTTTAGACCGAAAAAAGAATCCAGCCTTTGAATTTTGTGAATCTATTTACTTTCTGGCTTATAAAAACAAGCAGATTGTCGGCCGGATTGCGGGCATCATCAATCACCGCGCCAACGAAACATGGAACCAGAAATACGCCCGCTTCAGCTTTATGGATTTTGTGGATGATGAAACCGTTTCCTCCGCACTACTCCAAGCCGTGGAAAGCTGGGCTATCGCCAAAGGTATGAACGGCATACAAGGCCCCCTGGGTTTTACCGATTTAGACCACGAAGGCCTGCTCGTTTGGGGTTTCGACCAAATGGGAACCATGGCTACGGCTTACAGCTTCCCTTATTATCAGGAACATTTGGCCAAGCTGGGCTATGTCAAAGACCAGGATTGGCAGGAATTTCATATTCAGATACCCAAAAAGATTCCCGAAAAACATCAACGTATTTCGACTATCGTGCTGGAGAAATACGGTTTGCAAATCAAAAAATTCAAACGGACGAAAGATATCTGGCCTTACGCCCGCAAAATCTTTGAATTGTGGAACGAAGCCTACAAACCGCTTTATGGCTATTCGGAATTATCACCCAAGCAAATCGAATATTATATTAAAATGTATATTCCAATGTTGCGCTTGGATATGATTACTCTCGTGGTGCGGAAAGAAGACGATGCCGTGATAGGCATTGCCATCACGCTTCCCAGTCTGTCGAAAGCCTTGAAAAAAGCCAAAGGCAGCCTGTTTCCCATCGGTTGGTTTCATTTATTGAAATCGCTATACGGGAAAGGGAAAGTGGTGGATTTATACATCATCGGCGTCCTTCCCGAATATCAAAGCAAAGGCGTTAATGCCTTGATGTTTTGCGATTTGATTCCCGTTTTCAACAAAATCGGATTTGAATATGCCGAAAGTAATCCCGAATTGGAAACCAATACGAAAATACAGTCGCAATGGGATTATTTTGAAACCAAACATGTGAAAACAAGACGCGCTTTTATTAAACAGTTATAAAAACAATGAGTCAAGAAGTAAAATACGACGAAGGCAATATCATTACCTTGGAATGGTGGGAACACATCCGTCTCCGCCCGGGCATGTACATCGGCAAATTGGGCGATGGCAATTATGCCGATGACGGTATCTATGTCCTGCTGAAAGAAGTCATGGACAACTCCATTGACGAGTACATGATGGGGAACGGAAAAAACATCGACATCCGCATTGAAGAGGGCGTAGTAACCGTTCGGGACTATGGTCGCGGCATCCCCTTGAAAAGTGTAGTCGATGCGTCTTCCAAAATGAATACCGGTGGGAAATACGATTCGGAAGCTTTCAAGAAGTCGGTGGGGATGAACGGCGTGGGGATTAAGGCCGTCAATGCCCTTTCGTCTTACATGCTGGTGCAAAGTTTCCGCGAAAGCGAAACGAAAGTGGTGGAATACAACCGGGCGCAAGTCGTGGAAAATCCCGCCATCACAAAAACGACGGAGGAGAACGGAACGCTTATCCGCTTTATTCCCGATAGCGAAATCTTTAAAGACTATCATTATCAGGATAAATATGTTGAACCGCTGCTGAAAAATTATGTGTTTCTGAATGCCGGTTTGACCATCAATTACAACGGCAAAAAGTTTTTCTCCAAAAACGGTCTGGAAGACTTGTTGAATGAAAACATGACTTCCGATCCTTTGTATCCGATTATCCATTTGCAGAGCGAGGATATTGAGGTGGCGCTGACCCATTCTAATCAATACGGCGAGGAATATTATTCGTTTGTCAACGGGCAATATACCACGCAGGGCGGTACCCATTTGTCGGCCTTCAAGGAAACGATTTCACGCGTCATCAAGGAGTATTACAATAAGAACTTTGAATATTCGGATATTCGCATGGGCATCACGGCGGCAATCGCCATCAAGGTGCAGGAACCGGTATTCGAATCGCAGACAAAAACCAAATTAGGGTCGAAAGATATAGGACCCGAAGGGCCGACCGTTGCCAAATTCATCGGCGATTTCATCAAGAAAGAATTGGATAATTTCCTGCATAAGAATACCGAAACTTCGGACTTATTGCTGAAAAAGATTAGCGATTCGGAAAAAGAACGGAAAGCCATCGCCGGCGTAACCAAACTGGCCAAGGAACGGGCGAAAAAAGCCAATCTTCACAACAAGAAACTGCGCGATTGCCGGTTGCATTATTCCGATGTCAAGGGCGAGAGTCTGGACGAGACCTGCATTTTCATTACCGAGGGGGATTCGGCCAGTGGTTCGATTACCCAAAGCCGCGACCCGAATTATCAGGCGGTCTTCAGTCTGCGCGGCAAGCCGTTGAACACTTTTGGATTAACGAAGAAGATTGTGTACGAAAACGAAGAATTCAATCTCTTGCAGGCCGCATTGAATATCGAAGAAAGCATGGAAACCTTGCGTTACAATAAAGTCATCATCGCCACTGATGCCGACGTGGACGGCATGCACATCCGGTTGTTGATTATTACTTTTTTCTTGCAGTTTTTTCCCGATTTGATACGGAACAAGCACGTATTTATACTGCAAACGCCGCTATTCCGCGTCCGGAACAAGAAAGAAACGATTTATTGCTATTCGGAAGACGAACGGATAAAGGCGATTGAAAAGCTGGGATCTAATCCCGAAATTACGCGCTTCAAAGGTTTGGGTGAGATTTCTCCATCCGAATTCAAACACTTCATCAACAAAAACATCCGTTTAGACCCCGTGCTGATGAAAAAGTCGGATGCCATCAAGGAAATGCTTGAGTTTTACATGGGTAAGAACACGATGGAGCGGCAAACCTTCATCATTAACAACCTCGTGGTAGAGGAAGATATATGAAAACAGCCATTTTTCCGGGCACTTTCGACCCTTTCACCGTCGGCCATTGGTCGCTGGTAAAACGCGGATTGCAATTGGTGGACGAAATCATTATTGCCATTGGCATCAATCCCAACAAAAACACCTTCTATTCGTTGGAAGAACGGATAAGCACCATTTCCAAGCTGTATGCCGACAACCCGCAAGTGAAAGTGCAGGCGTATGAGGGTTTAACGGTGGATTTTGCGCAGTCTATCGGGGCAAAATTCATTCTGCGGGGCATCCGCTCAATCAACGATTTTGAGTATGAGAAAAACACGGCCGACGTCAACCGGCAGTTATCGGGCATCGAAACATTCGTGTTGTTTACGGAGCCGAAATATACGCATATCAGTTCGTCGATTGTGCGGGAGTTGCTTTCTTATGGGAGGGATGTGGGGGAGTTTATTCCGAAAACACATTGCTAAAACAATACAAATCAATATCTTTCTACCGTTTCCACCTTCACCCGCCTGTTTTTCCGTCGGTTCTCTTCATTCGTGTTCGGAACCAAAGGGTTCAACTTGCCTCTGCTCACCACCCGGATGCGGTCGGCAGAAACGCCTTTCTGTACTAAATAGTCTTTGACTACTTGGGCGCGACGTTCTCCGAGTATGAAGTTTTCACTGTAGGTTCCGATGTTGCAGGTGTGACCTTCAATAATTATCGACAGATTGGGATAGCGTTGCAGCGATGCTGCTTTCTCGTCCAATGCCGTTTTGACGACTGCCGATAAAGCGGAGGAATTGACCTTATAGGCGTTGGGGACAGATTGCTCGATGATCTCAACAGCCTTCACGTATTGCCGCTCTTCTTCCTTGCGTTGCTCTTCCTTGCGTTGCTCTTCCTTACACTGCTCTGCCAACAAACGCTCTTGCTCTGCGGCTTTTTGTGCGGCTTCGGCTTTGCGTTGTTCTGTCCATATATTCTCTTCTACGGACGGCTGAGCAGGCGGATAGTCGGTTGTCGGTACGACCTGTTGGACGGATTTCCGATACGGTTTGCTACCAAAGGCAAGGATCAGTTTTATGCCTGCCGACAAAGGTGTTATTTTATCCACAAAAACTTGGTTGTCAACTGCCGATGCCAATATGCCGTTGGGCAAATAAGCATCTGCTGCTGCGGCATTGTACTCAATCAATGTTTTTGCCGTTTCGGCTTTCTGTATGTTGTTTAGTCCATAATCCACGAAAACGCCTGTATAAAGGAATAACTTTTCCGATAATCGCCACTTTGCACCCACTTCGGCAGAAGCGAAAAACGCCGTTTTTAATGACAAATCCGCGTCATTGCTTAGTTTGTTAAACGTGCCGAAGCCCATAAATAGAGGATCATTCAGCCTAAGGTCATCGTGAGCATAATAGCCCGCTGCCCGTAACTCGTCCAAGTCGTTTTTATAGGTTGCACTTAACGGCAAACCGACTTTTCCGCCCAGTGCAGTATAGAATTTGCCCGACTGGAAATGGAACATCAACGGGACAGTCAACAACAGCGCCTGCTGTTTTTCACTGTATTTGTTCAATGAATAACGATATTCAAAGGCTTCTGTTCCATCGTGACTTTGAAATGCGTCTGTCAACGAAGGCAGATCGTATTTGCCGGTTAGCCATTTGGCGCCTGCACCGGTACCTATTCCCCAGTGGCTATTGAAGAAATAGGTGTAACCTACGCCGGCATCCAATCCAAGGCCGGGAGTAGTCTCGCCTACGATTGGTTGGTAGTTCAATGAAGATAAGCCACCGCCCGTCTGAATGGAAAATTCATGCTTGGATTGCGCCGTGGCGGTTAGGGTTGCAAACAGTGTTGCGATGATGATTATTTTTTTCGACTTCATATTTCTTATTTTTAAATGATCTGAGATTGTTTATTTCACTATTATTTTTACAATTTCGTTACCAATTTTTATCATATATATTCCTGCGGTGGGCAATGATATTTGTTGGAGGTTGCCATTGACCAACTGCCGAATATTGACTAACATGCCCAATGCATCATATACTTGTATCGTTGCATCGCCTGCTTTTTTGCTTGCTTCTTTTTGGGTAACGTATTCAATCGTAATCGGCTCGCTTTGCTTGGCAGGATTAGGATAAACGCGCAACGACTCACCTTGTAAACTGATTGTACCCTCGCAAGTGTGCAATATTTTGCCTTCTTCGGTGGTAATCGTTACACTGTATTGCGATGCCTCGTTCAGCAAGTCGCTGCGTTTGTTACCCGCCGAATAATACTGCCCGTCTCCGATGCTTTGTCCGTTTTCAAACCATTCGCAGGTCGCAAAACGATAACCGCCATTGATTTCAGGATTGTTCTTGACAAACAATATATTGTTGAATTTGGTGCCAACTATCTCGCCGAAAGAAAATTGTTTTTCTACCGTCACACTGTAATTGACAGTATTTCCTGCACTTGATTCAATGCTGTAATTGACTGTGTAAACATCGGCTCTGCTTGTGTTGATGCTGAAAGTTTTGCCTTCAACGCCATTGTGCCATACCTTGGCGCCGATTTCTTCGGGGGCAATGGTAATCGTAATTTCGTCTATGTCGCCACAATCCACAAGGTAGAAGTCGGGGGCGGTTTCTGTTACATTGCTCAACTCCACGTTACCCACAGCGGCATTGCTGCTGATAATGGTAATGGTGCGACTTTCTGCTGCGTCCAAATAATTGTGGTCGTTTTCAATAAAGGCGGTTACTTCAATTTGTCCCGATTGCAGCGGAGTGAGCGTTGTTGCGCTCAGATTTGCAAAAGTTTCATCGCCATTGCGAAGACGGAACTGCACTTCCAAGCCTGAACTTGCCGTTGCCACAAGGGCATAGCTGCCATTTTCTACCTGCAAAATAGCTTCGGGGTCAAAGGTAATGCTTTGCGATAGTCTGTCGATAGTCAGCGTGCCCGGCACAAAGCTGATGGTGTAGTTGATGCCTGCGCTCAGATTGCCTTGCAAAATAGCATAGTTTCCAACAATTTCACCTGCCTCACGGGTCAGTTCGCCTGCAAACACGCTTTCGTTATCGCCAAGTTCAAAACCTGTGGCTACAAAAGTCCAAGCAGGGTCGCTGTCGCCGTAGATTTTGGTTTTGTCATCAGCGGTTACCGTCAGCGTTGCCGGAGTGATTGCAAAGGTTTTGTCTGCAGTAAAGTTGATGGTGTAGTTAATACCTGCACTTAAATTGCCTTGCTGAATGGTATAAGTGCCAACATTGTCGCCTGCATCGCGGGTCAATGCGCCTGCAAATAAAGTTGCATCGTCGTTACCTACAAATCCGCTGTATTGGAATGTCAGTGGCAGGTCAGTTGCGCCGTACACTTTGCTTTGTCCGTTGTCGGGCGTTACCGTCAATTCTGCCTGCGTGATATTTGCCAATACGCTTGCGGGTTGCCCTGCAAATGCGTAGTTGCTCACATCAGCACCTGACAAACTAAACCCGGTAAACGTTACCTTTTTGCCATTGGCTACGTGTTTAGTATCAAAATTAGCCCCGCCTGCTACTACATTTAGAATGTCGCCTTCAACTTTTCCTTCAATCACTGCTGTGCCGAGAATGGTAGCAAGGGTATTTTCGTCATACACTTTGTTGTCGGCGGTTAGGTTGATAATGGTCGCGGTTTGTGGCGTTACCGTGAACGTTTTGCCCACAAACAACAGATTGTAATTGCCGCCATTGTTGCCATCGCTAATGGCAAGTGTGCTTTGCACAATATTGTGAGTGCCCGCAACCAGATTGTCGGAAGTGCTGCGTGCGCCGTCAATGGCTAATGTGCCGGTAAAACTGTCATCGGAGAAAAGAACAACATTCGCAGTGTAAGCAGGCGTTACTGCTGTGCCATAAACTACATTCGATTGGTCGGTTACGGTAACAGTAATTGGTTGCTGTGTGATATTTGCCGTTACACTTGCGGGTTGCCCTGCAAATGTGTAATTGTTCATATCAGTGCCTGACAAATCAAAACCTGTAAACGTTACCTCTTTATTATTGGCTACATTTTTATTATTAAAATTAGCCACGCCTGCTACTACATCTACATCATCGCC
>JAITXK010000088.1 GCA_031284765.1 Candidatus Symbiothrix sp. | reverse complement strand
GAAGCAAAAACTACGGGAACATCGGTGAAAGGAGCGGTACGTTCGCGAATAGCATCTTCAAAGGTGCTGATCACATTGTGGTCTTTGTTTTCTACCAAATCCCATTTATTGACCACTATTACCAATCCTTTTTTGTTTTTCTGAACCAAAGAAAAGATATTCATGTCTTGTGCTTCGATTCCACGGGTGGCATCCAGCATTAACACGCATACATCGGCGTTTTCAATGGTACGGATGGCACGGATAACCGAATAGTATTCCAAATCTTCGGTTACTTTCCCTTTTTTGCGAATACCGGCCGTATCGACCAAATAAAATTTCAATCCGAATTTATCGTAAAGTGTGTAAATGGAGTCGCGCGTGGTGCCTGCAATATCGGTTACAATATTCCGTTCTTCGCCGATAAAAGCGTTGATGAGAGATGATTTACCTGCATTCGGTCGCCCGACAATGGCAATTCTGGGCACATCTTCTTCCGTTTCTTCCTCTGCTTGTTTGGTAAATTTGGAAACGACCGTATCTAATAATTCGCCGGTTCCCGAACCGTTGGCAGCAGAAATATTATAAGGCTCATCCAATCCCAAAGCATAAAATTCGGCCGATTGCGGATGCAATTCATAATTATCGGCTTTGTTGGAAACCAATACTACGGGTTTTTTACCCCGCCGGAGCATGTTGGCCACTTGCTGGTCTAAATCGGTAATGCCGATGACGACATCCACGACAAACAGAATGACGTCTGCTTCTTCAATGGCAATCTGTACTTGTTTATTGATTTCTTCTTCGAAAATATCGTCGGAATTTAATACCCAACCGCCGGTATCGATGACCGAAAATTCTTGTCCAATCCATTCTGCTTTACCGTATTGGCGGTCGCGCGTTGTACCGGATGTTTCATCTACGATAGCTTGCCGGCTTTGTGTCAAACGATTAAACAAGGTGGATTTTCCTACGTTAGGACGGCCTACTATGGCTACAATATTACTCATAATGGTGGGGCTATTAAATTAAAACGGTCAAAGATACGAAAAAAAGAACAAAGAACAGAATCGTAAACAAGAACAACCAACTGTTTCCGCGATTGTTCGGCGAGGAGAAATAATGGGAGAGCAGGAATGCAAAAGGAATATGCAATATCAATCCCCATTCTTTAACAAACTGATATTGGATGATATAGAACACCAAAACTACCAATGTGAAAATGAAAAACCAACTCAATATGGTGATGGATTTGACTTTTTCGGAAATATCGGCCATGAAAATTTTAAATCCGGACAAGACAAACAAGAGTAATAAAAATCCGATTACGATGCTTTCCCGTAATTCAAACGGAAAATATTGAACATAACGAAGTGCATCGTATTGAAATAGTTCGTCTAAAAAAAGCGAAATATTGTCTTTGGAATAAATGCTCCAGGTGATCAGAAAAAGAAAAACGAGGAGAAATCCGAGGAGAAACGCGACGAAAGATTTGATATTCAGGCTTCTGAAACGGAACATTCCAAACCAAACCAAAGGAAAAAACACAATCAGGGGCGGCCAGTAAAAACTGCCTAAAGTCAGCAGCAAAGCGATGTTGAAAGCCGCTAATTGCGAATTTGGATTCTGATAACAACCTAATAACCAGAACAGGCAAACGATAATGACAAGAGCGGAAATACTGCCTGTCAAATCATTAAAATACAATGGATTAGTCCCTGTGAGCAATAAGAAAAAGATAGCCGGAAGAGCTGTCCTTCCACGAATCATTCCAAATGTTTGATTGAGAAACACCAACAGAAAAGCGATACCGATTTGAATTCCTGTAGAAATCCACAATTCCGCATTTTCCCATTTCTCAACACCGAGGAATCGAAAAACGATGAAAAGCACGACAACCACCAAGTATAGCAAGCGGTCGGAAATAAAATTCGTATGTAGTCGTTGTAGATTATTCATTTACAAGTCAAATCCAATATCTTTTCGGTAATATTTTCCTTCAAAATCAATGATTTGGGCGTTGGCGAAAGATTGTTGCAGGGCATCCGTTTTTGTTTTTCCATAGGAACTGACGGCAATTACACGTCCACCGTTCGTAATAATCTTGCCGTCTTTTTGAGTGGTGCCCGCGTGAAAGGCGATGCTGTTTTGCACTTTATCCAATTCGCTGATGGTTTTGCCTTTGACATAATCGCCCGGATAGCCGCCTGAAACGAGCATGACGGTGACAGCTGTGCGGTCGTCAAACACCAGTTCCTGCTCGGATAAATTGCCGTGGGCGATGCCTTCCAATAAATCTACCAAATCCGATTGGATACGCAACATCACGACTTCTGTTTCCGGGTCGCCCAACCGGCAGTTGTATTCGATGACCATGGGTTGGCCGTTCACGTTTATCAGTCCGATAAAGATAAACCCTTTATAATCAATGTTTTCTTTTTTTAATCCTTCAATGGTTGGAACGATAATCCGTTCTTCTACCTTTTGCATAAAACCGGCATCGGCAAAAGGAACGGGGCTGACGGCGCCCATGCCACCTGTGTTGAGGCCGGTATCTCCCTCACCGATTCGCTTGTAATCTTTGGCTTCGGGCAAAATTTTATAGTGACTGCCATCGGTCATCACGAAGACCGAACATTCGATACCGGAGAGAAATTCCTCAATGACAACGGTTTCGGAAGCTTTGCCAAAACTGCCGTTCAGCATGGCGGTTAATTCGCGTATGGCTTCTTCCAAATCATTCATAATCAGCACACCTTTACCGGCGGCCAATCCATCGGCTTTGAGGACGTAGGGGGCGGAAACGGTTTTCAGGAAAACGATGCCGTCGGTTATATTCGCTTTGGTAACGCTCAAATACTTAGCTGTGGGGATACGATGGCGCATCATGAACGCTTTGGCAAAATCTTTACTGCCTTCCAATTGTGCGCCGGCTTGTGAAGGGCCTATTACGGGAATGGATTGCAAGTGTTCGTCATGCTTGAAAAAATCGTAAATGCCTTTGACCAAAGGCTCTTCGGGGCCAACCACGACCAGTTGGATATTTTTTTCCAAGGTCAGCTTTTTCAGCGCTTCGAAATCGGTAGCTGCAACCGGCACGTTGATGCCGATGGTGGCTGTTCCTGCATTTCCCGGTGCAATATATAAAGTATCCGTTTTCGGACTTTGTTTGATTTTCCATGCCAAAGCATGCTCGCGACCGCCGGAACCTAAAAGTAAGATATTCATAAAAGATGCTTGTCTGTGTGAGGAAATTGTTCGCTTTTCTGTTAATATGTTAGCAAAGGTAAGGCTTTTTTGGAGAAAAACCAAAAGGAATAAAAAAGCCCGGCGCCATTCATTTGATGCCTGCTTTTACGATTTATATTAGCTGTTATTTACAGTAAACCGCGCGAAACATTCCAACGAAACCGAAGCAGTTTTTCCCCTTTCGAGTATTGAAAACGAAGCAGATAATAAACAAAAAGCACAAGGCTCGCGCCCCATTTGATGAGTTCTGAAAAAATGCGTTTATAATAGGCGGATTGGGATAAAGATAACGTGCGGATTCGCTCGCTTTTCCCAACGGCAAGACTGATGCGATTGAAGAAATCTTCGGTCAATTTATCGGCCGGAATGTGGTGATAAATGGGTGCATCCGGCACATAATAGCATTGGATGCCGTTCCGTATCAGGCGGAAGAAAAAATCTTTGTCTTCGGCGCCCATGACTGAATTGCCTTTTCGTCCCAGATTGGGATTGAATCCGCCGTAGCGATGGAATAATTCCGTCCGGAATGTGGCATGGCCTGTGCCCGGATAATCTTTTTTGCCTACGATTTTAATTGCTTTTCCTTTATCGTATGCTCCGGTAATCAGGCGCATAGTGTAGGGCGAAAGCCAATCGGGAGGCGTGGTTTCAAAGACCGGCACAACCGGTTCGCTGACCAATTCCGCTTGGGGATAATCGTGAAAGAACGTTGCCAGATTTTGCAGAAAGTTGGCATCCACCGTTTCATCATCGTCCATGAAAACGATGAATGTGCCTTGGGCTTCATTCACACCGCGATTGCGGGCGTGCGAAATGCCTTGTTGCGATTCTTTGAAATACCGAATGTTTAAATGAGGATGTTGATTGATGAAGTTTTGCACAACTTCTGCTGTTTGGTCGGGACTGTTATTATCCACAACGACAATTTCGAAATCTTCAGGTGTATAAGTCTGAACGGCAAGACTGCTCAATGTTTCGGAAAGCGGCTTTTCCCGATTGTAGGTACAAACAACTACAGATAGATTCATCGTTCGTTACTTCTTTATGATATAGATTAGACTTGAATAATTTCCGTCTTTTTTGGCACGGCAATTCGATTGCCAACCGTACCAAACGGCTTTCAACAGTCCCCAGAATGCAGTGTTTTTTAGTTTTTCGCTCAGCATCGAAATATAATAGGCATCCATTTTCATGGGGAGAATTTGTTCGATTTTCATGCCGTGTTTTTCCACCAACCGGCGCAGAGAAACCGGATTAAAATGCGATAAATGACGGGGAACATCGTATGCAGCCCAAAATTCCTGGTAGTGCAGGGCATCGGCACAACACAAATTCGGCAAGGCGAAAATCAACGTTCCCTGCGGTTGAAGCAATTGTGATAATTGCAGAAAAGAAGCATTTATATCATGCAAATGTTCGAATACATGCCAGAGGGTAATCACGTCGAATTGTTTACCGGTAGCAGTTAAAGCATCCAGCGAGGGGTAAATGGCTTGACCGGTGCGCTGTTCCGCCATTCTGCGTGCCACATCGCTGATTTCCACGCCTTCGGTCTTCCACGCCTTTTGACGGCAAACCGACAGGAAATAACCTGTACCGCAACCGACATCCAAGAGCGAAGCCGGCTTTTTTGCTAAACGATTGATTAAATCCAGTTTGTCGTTCGTATTCTTTTTTCTGACCAGGTGATACATCCGGTTGACCATTCCCTGCTTGGTATCCGAATGGGAAATGTAATCTTCTGTTTGATAATACTTTCCGATGGCGGACGGTTCGGGTTGAGGTTGCGTAAACGAAAATGTACAATGCCTGCAAGTGCAAATCTCGAAAACTTCGCCGCTTACGCTGTAGTCTTTTACCTTCAAACCCTCCGCATCCAGGATATTACCACAAACCGGACATGTTTTTATATTCATCCCCTTCATTTCTTTCATTCTTTCATTTTCTTCATTTCTTTCATCCCCTTCATTCCCCTCACTCCTCCCCCAATAGCACCTATTACCAGCAACAGCACTAACAATCCCGAGAAAATCGTTGTGATTGTTCCGCAAATGCGCACATCATCCGGGTCGAACACAAATTCGATACGATGTTTGCCTGCCGGAATGGGGATGGCTCGCAAAATCCAATCGGCACGACTGATAGCAACCGGTTGTCCGTCAATGAATGCCTTCCATCCGTTTTTGTAGTACACTTCCGAGAAGACTGCCAGGCCTGTTTGTGCGGAAGACGAGTTGTATTCCACGCGATTCGGATAATAAGCCGTCATTTCTATGGATGCGCTTGAATCGGGGACGAGTTGCAGACCTTGCAATTCGCTTTCAAAGGTTTTATCGAAAACGGCTTCGGTCTTCGGATTCAAGGTTTCCAGAGCGGCCATTTCTTCATCAGGCGTATCGACAAACCGGTAGGAATGAACAAACCACGCATTGCCGTTGATATACGGATTGACCAAAGGCGGTTGTTCGGGATTGTAGATGATATATTTATCATTCAGCATATTCAATGTCGGGCAATTGGCCAATACCGGATGCAAATCATCCACCGTAGTTGCCGTTTGGAGAACATTGATAATGGATTGTATTTCTTTCGTCAATCGCCTGTCAATCAAATCCTGATAACGTCCCAATTTTGCCGCATGATACCCGCCGATGGATTTGTGATAATAGGAAGTCCCCGATTCATTGAACGGATTATTCAAATTCAACACCCGGTACGAAAGGGTGGGGTCTTGTAAAATAAGGTTATCTGCAAGGGTTTTCTGAAAGACTTTTTCTTTGTAAGACTTTTTGCTTTCAAAATCTTTGGCGCTCAGATAGCGTCTATCAACCGACCATAAATCACATAAAATCAGTACGCACAATCCTGCACCCAGGAACGGCAACATTTTCTTGCGATTTTTGGATTGAATATAGACCCATACCACTCCCGCCGCCAATACGATAAAAATAAACGAACGCCGGGCATCAGAGGCCAACAACTCTTTCCGGTCTTCAAGCAGGGAATAATAATACCAATCGGGCACTTGATTTTGAAATTGCGCATCGTAATTCGGTGATTCAAAATTGAAAAAAGCGCTTGGCATCACCCACAGCAAGAAACAAATTCCTGCGGTGATGCCTGCCGACCAATACAAGGATTTTTTCAGTTTAATTGTTTCTATCTTATTGTTTATCAACTCTTTTATTGCCAAAACAGCCAATATGGGAAACGTAAATCCCGGGATGACCAAAGCCATTTCCACCGCACGGAATTTTCCGTACAAAGGAAAATGATAATACATCCAGTCATTGAATCCGGCCAGATTTCGTCCCCAAGCCAGGAAGATAAAGAAAACGGTTGCCCCCAACAATCCCCATTTGAAATTTTTCGGAACGATGAAAAAGGCGAATAAAAACAGAAAACAAACAATCGCTCCCAAATAAACCGGCCCCGAAGTGAAGGGTTTATCGCCCCAATAGGTGTAGGTTTGCACTTCCTTGCCGACTTGCGCTCCGTGCGCTTTCAACTCTTTGTATAAATGCGAATCTTTTCCAAGAGAACCTCCTGATCCTCCGCCTTTTGCATGGGGTACAAGGAAAGTCAGCGTTTCCGCTTTGCCGTAGCTCCAAACGAAAACATAATCTTTGTCCAGTCCGGTGGAAACAGGCGCTTCCACAGCATCTGTATCGGCATTGAGCGGTGTCAATTCGGCTTTTCCCCGCATACTCTCCTGACCCGATTCGTAATTGATATACAAAGTATTGATATTAGACAAAACCGCCAACAGTACCCCGGCGGACAACACGGCGGAAGCGATACTCCAATGTTTATAGTGGCGTTTGCGCAGTTGTTCGACCGTAAAACCGATGAACAGAATGGCAAAGAAAAGCGCCGCATAATATGTGATTTGCAAGTGATTGGAAACCAACATTAACGCCAATCCCCAAGTGAACAGCACGCCTCCCCCCCAGTATTTCTTTTTGAAAATCAACAATATACCCGCCAAGGCCAAAGGCACAAAAGACAATGTCCACGCTTTAGTCATGTGTCCCGCAAGCACGATAATGATATTATAGGAAGAAAAAGCCGTAGCGATTGAGCCTAAAATAGCCAACCACCAGGGAGCGCCCAAGACCAGAAACAAGATATAAGCCGTAATCAACAAGATCAAAAACGGACAGGCAGTTTCCGAAGTAAAGACTTGCAAAACGTGTCCCCGAACCCATCCGACAAAATCCATTCCGGTAGAATAGCCGGTAATGTGGTAGCTTGGCATTCCTGAGAACATGCTTCCTGTCCATCCGGAGGGTTTTCCGTATTCGA
>JAITXK010000078.1 GCA_031284765.1 Candidatus Symbiothrix sp. | reverse complement strand
AAAAAATTGAATTAATTCATTACTATATGTCGGAAAGTGATAAGAAAATAAATTATTATCCGAAAATAGACAATTATCTCAAAAAACAAACTAAATTTGTACCAAGTTTTTTTTAAATTATTTTATGTATGAATAAATTATATTGTTTATTGCTTGTTTTATTTACATTAAACACGTTACATGGGCAAACGCCCGTCACGACCTTTCCTTTTACCGAAGGTTTTGAAAATATCAACTTCCGCAATTCATGGAATACGTATGATCGAGGAAGCTATAAACCAGGAGAAAATACAGACTGGATAATCCGGACTTACCTTGTACACTCCGGAACCGGCAGCATTGTTTATACCGATGGAGGTCCCATACAAGACGGATGGTTGGTAACCCCTCAAATCATTTTGCCTGCCGGAAGCGTTTATACTTTGTCATTTTGGTCGGCAATCCGTTATCCTACGGATTATGATGCAGCACACAATGCAAAAATCAGTGTACAGGTTTCTACCCAAAGCGGTAATCCCGACGATGGAAAATTCGTTGAAATCTGGTCTCCCGCTTCGGTGCCTCAGGATTGGCTCTATGCAGAAACGGTGCTTGATTTGACGGCTTATGCCGAACAAAGTGTCTATATTGCATTTCGCTATCAAGGTGATGGTTATGCCTGGTGTTTGGATGACGTAAGTCTAACGAGAGTAGCGGATAATGATGTCGGCGTTACCGCCATCACAAGTCCGATAAGTGGGAAAAACCTGAGTAGTCAACAATCCGTAACGGTTACGGTCAACAATTTTAGTTCGCATACCCAAAACCTGGTTCCGGTTCGTTTGGAAATAGACAATCAGTTGATAACAACCGAAACGATTGCAACGATTGCCGCTCAGAGCCATGTGAATTTTACGTTTACGACTAAAGTTGATTTGTCTGCCGTTAAAAAATATACCATTGAAGCCTATACTACATTAAGTGAGGATGAGAATACAGCTAATAATGCAACCACCGCAGCCGTGCGGAATTACGGTACCGGCATTATTTCGACTTTCCCCTACACCGAAAGTTTTGAAAACGATGACGACCTCTTCCTTTGGTCACAGAAAAAAGGTGTAGGCAATCTATCTTGGAAGTATCAAAAGGGCGATGAGTCCGGATTAATACAAACACCGCGCAGCGGAGATCGGAATGCTTTCTTTTATTCCTCTCTTACGAAAGGATCAACCAAATTAATTACGCCTCCCCTGGATCTCACGACTTTAGAATCGCCGGTGGTGAAATTCTGGTATGTTCAGGAAGATTTTTATGGTGGCTTAGATACATTGACTGTGTATGTTAAAAACTCGTCTGCCGGTAATTGGACTCCTATCTTTAAAGGAACAAAAGCAAACACCGAATGGGCGGATCAAACACTTGAACTGCCCAATCCATCCGCCGAATATTATATTGCCTTTGAAGGAACTGCTGCTATCGGAGACGGTATCCTCTTGGATGATATTACCGTAAGCAATCCGGTGGATAAAGATGTAGCTTTATTGTCGATTGAAGGTCCTGTCAGTAATACGAACATGACCGCGCTTGAACCGGTAGTTGTCCGGCTGAAAAACATGGGAAGGCAAACCCTTTCTGCAATTCCGGTTTCATATAAGATTGGCACAACGGTTGTCAACGAAACGATTACAGGTCCATTCAAAACGTTCGCCGATACGACTTATATTTTTCACACAAAAGCGGATCTGTCGGCAGTGAAAACCTATATCATTGAGGTTTATACCACTTTGTCGGGAGACGAAGTGAGCAAAAATGACCGGCTTACCACAACCGTTACCAATTATGGAGATGTAGCGATTATAGGAAAAGAGCCTTCTTTCACGACTTGTAACATTCGATTTACGGATGATGGCGTGAACGAAAATTATCTCGGAGATTTTAATCAGACACAGACCGTTACTTTCTATCCGGCAGAAGCCGGCAAACGGGTGCAAGCCGCCTTTACGATGTTTTCTATTTCGCCGTATCAGATTGTCATGGGAGCGGAATTTCCGGGAGACAGTTTAGTCGTGTATGACGGGAATACAGTCGACGAAAATAACCGGATCGCAGTATTCACAGGCGAATTGAGCGGAAATTTTCTTCCAACGATTGCTTCTCATGCACCGGACGGATCGCTTACGTTCGTATTCAAGAAGATCAACGGGTTTGACGATGCGGGTTGGGAAGCAACAATTTCTTGCATCACCCCCACGCCTTTCGATGCCGGAGTGAAACAGATTTTATTGCCATTGAAGGGAGGAAACGCCGCCGCACCGGTCAAAGTGTTATTGAAAAACTATGGCGGGAGTCCGATTACTTCCATGAAAGTGGGTTATAACCAGGTGGCAGAAACATTTACGGGAAACATTCTGCCGGGCGAAACCGTCGAATATACGTTCAATCAAAAGATAGATGTTTCTGCGATCAAGGAGGATCATACCATTGAGGCTTATACGCAATTGACAAGCGATGGCGATGCAAGCAACGACCGGGTTTCAATTACTTTCCCCTATCGCGAAAATGTTACTCTCTACGGATACCGAATCAGTGATGATAATTTCCAATTTCCCAACGCTTTGGGTGTCGTTTCTTTCGGTTCGAATGATCCGGAAACAGTCACTTTGATCCATCCGTATAAGGATGGTGGAAATGTGATTGCCGTAGGGGAATCCGATGGCGAATACTTCTACGTGTATTCAGGCTTTATGAGCAATACCTTGCCCGCCAACTTCATCAAATTGACGAAAGACTGGGTAAATGTTGATTCCAAATCCGTATCTGAAAAGGTTGCTACGCTTCCCTTGGATATGGCATACGACCGTACCTCAAATACAATGTTTGCTCTCTCTTTCCGGTCGGGTGTAGATGATTACCAAAAGATGAACGAGGTTGATCTAACAACCGGGGAACTAATACCGGTTGGCAACTTGACGCATTTTTTCGAAGCAATTGCTTGCAGTCAAGAGGGTCAGTTGTATGGAATATCCAATTATGGCGTCTTTTGTTCCATCAACAAACAAACCGGTCAGGTGACAGAAATAAGCAATACGGGTATGCGTCCTACGAATCAGTTTCAATCCATGACATTCGATCAGGCTTCCGGCAGATTATTCTGGGCAATGACAAACGATCGGTCGGGTAAGTTGTATGAACTGAATCCGGTAACCGGAGCAATAACCGATTGCGGTAAAATTGGAGGAAACGCTGAAATCGTTGCGCTACACACACCGAGTAGCTTTACAAAAATTGAAATCCCGGAACTCAACGCAGGTGAATCGTTTACGATTTATCCAAATCCTTCCGAAGGATTTGTCACGCTATCAGAGGTGCCGGAACAATCGATTATCCGCATCGTGGATTTGTCGGGCAAGACGCTCCAGACCTATTGGGGGTTGAGTGGGAAAGTAGCGTTGGATCTGAAACTCAAAAGTGGCATTTATTTTGTACGGATTGATGCTAAAGATAATAAAATGACCCGGAAATTGATTATTAAATAAGTGTTTGAACGCATTCTAAATAAAAACCCTTACCTTTGCAACCTTAATTATTACAAAAATTCAAACAGATATATGAAGTTTCTTGAGCGGGCTTTAGATGGTCAAAATCAATTTTGGAAGTATGCCGTGGTGTGTTTGGGTGGCTATTTGGGTGGTCAACTCATTGGCAGTATTCCTTTGTTGGGAGTGCTTACGTATAAGGAAATAGCAGACTTGTCTAAAAACACGATGCTGTTTCTACTATTGTTGTCGGTGGCGGTGTCTTTATTTTGCATTATCTTTTTAATCAAGGTATTGCACAATCGCAGTTTTGCGGAAACGGTGAACGGACGGAAAAAGATACGCACGAATCGGATTTGGGTCGGTGCACTCGTATGGGCCATTGTTTCGGGCTTTTATTTATTTGCCGATTGCCGGATGAATCCCGAAAATTATACCTTGCAATTTGATTTGGGTCGTTTTATTCCGCTGCTAATCATCACTTTCCTACTCATTCCCCTGCAAACTACTTCCGAAGAACTGCTCTTCCGTGGCTATCTGGCGCAAGGCATTGGCGGATGGACAAAAAACCGGTGGGCGGCCTTTATTGTGCCCGGTATCCTGTTCGGATTGCTACACATTGCCAATCCCGAAGTCAAGGAATTTGGCTTTTGGCTCGCTATGCCGCAATACGTCTTTTTCGGTCTGCTGTTCGGCATCATTGCCGTATTGGACGATGGCATCGAGTTGCCCATAGGCATGCACGCGGTCAATAATATGTTTGCTTGTCTGTTTACCACGCATCCGTCGTCCGCTTTACAAACCGATGCGGTTTTCTTACTAAACGTCATCGACCCGATGAAAGAAACCGTCATTCTGGTGCTTACCGGAATGGTGGCTTTCAGCTTTTTCGCTGTAAAATACCAATGGAAATTCGGCATTTTGAACAAAAAAATAACATACATAGATGAATAACAAACTACCGGCGGGCGATACCTCGCTTCCATCTTCCGAAAAAGAATTGGAAACCTTGCAAGCATTCGACAAGGGCGATTTCAAATACAAAGTAGAAGATTATTTCTCGCGACCGAAAGCTTCGTCTTTCCAACTTTCGCCTAACGGCAAATACTTGTCGTATCGCGAAAAAGATGAAAACGACAAACGGCATGTCTATGTAAAAGACATTGCTACAGGCTGTTCGCAACGCATCATCGAAGAGAAGGAAGAGCTGATTCGCGGCTACGGATGGATTAACGACGAACGTTTGGTGTATGTCATGGACAGGGGCGGCAACGAAAACTACCATATCTTTGCCACCAATATTGACGGCACAAACACCCTCGACCTCACGCCGTTTGAAGACGTCAAAGCAGGAATAATCAATTACTTGAAAGAACAAAAAGACTACATCATCATTTCGATGAACAAAAACAACCCGCAGGTTTTCGAACCATACAAGTTGAATGTCGTGACCGGTGAAATGCTGCAATTGTTCGAAAACAACGATGTGTACAATCCCATACAGGATTTTATCTTTGACAAAGACGGCGAATTACGCGCTTACGAGCAATTGGTCAACGGATTGGAAAATCATCTGTATTACAAGGATTTAACAACCGGAACATTTCATCTCCTCAAAACGACCCGTTGGGATGATACTTTTTCCATTGCCGGCTTCAACTATCCGTCTGGCAACAAAGACGAGGCGTATGTCGCCACCAATTTGGATAGCGATAAGGCGCATATCGTTTTATACGACCTGAAGAAGAACAGCGTTATCAAAGAAATTTTTTCCGTTCCCGGATACGATACAGGCGGAATAGCCCGTTCACGCAAAAGGAATTACGAGATTGATTATTTTTCTTATGAAGGAGAAAAAGCCGTCATTCTTCCCGTAAGCGAGTTTTATAAAGATTTCCATGCGCGGATGGAAAAAGCATTTCCCAACACCGAGTTTTATGTGGTTGACCACGATGACGATGAAAATACGTTTCTCTTGGTTACGCAAAGCGACAAGCTTTATGGCACGTATTATCAATACGATGCGCACACCCAGCAATTCACCTTGCTCTACGATTTGATGCCCCAGTTGAAGGCGGAAGACATGGCCGAAATGCGTCCCATCTCATTTAAAAGTCGGGACGGACTTGATTTGCATGGCTATATTACGCTTCCGGAGGCCGCTTTGGCAGGGCAGCAGGTTCCCTTGATTGTCAATCCTCACGGAGGTCCGCAAGGCGTTCGCGATTCGTGGGGCTTTAATCCCGAAACACAACTTTTTGCGAGTAGGGGATATGCCACTTTGCAGGTAAACTTCCGCATATCAGGCGGGTACGGAAAGAAATTTTTATGTGCAGGCTTCAAACAAGTCGGCCGGAAAGTCATGGACGATGTGGAAGACGGTATTCAGTACGCTATTACGCAAGGCTGGGTCGATAAAGACAAAATTGCCATTTACGGTGGCAGTCACGGCGGTTATGCAGCGCTGATGGGATTGGTCAAAACGCCCGATTTATATGCTTGTGCAGTGGATTATGTGGGTATTTCCAGTATTTTCACTTTCTTCGAATCGTTTCCCGAATATTGGAAACCAATGAAAGACATGGTCAAGGAAATCTGGTACGACATTGACACGCCCGAAGAAGCGGAAATCGCCAAAACGGTTTCACCACTGTATCAACTCGATAAGATTAAAAAGCCCTTGTTTGTGATTCAGGGGGCGAACGACCCGCGCGTTTCCATCAACGAATCCGACCAAATGGTGAAACAACTGCGTGACAGGGGATTTTCTGTTCCTTACATGGTCAAATACAACGAAGGGCATGGTTTTGGGCATGAAAAAAACACGATGGAGATGTATAAATGTACGCTGGGTTTCTTTGCGAAATGTTTCGAATCAATCTAAATATAAATTCTAATTCAAATATAAGATGAAAAATTTCTTTCAAATGTTGCTCGCCTCCACGTTGGGAGTCATCATCGCGAGTGTCCTCCTGACAGTGGTGTCCTTCATTTTCTTTATCGGCATTGCTGCCTCGTTAGGCTCGTCCAAGGGCTATGTCTTGCAGAACGAAAGCGTTCTCAAAATCAATCTCAACAGTGTGATTACCGACCGGGTACAAGCTTCGCCGTTCGATTTCTTGTTCAGTGGCTCATCCATTGAAACTTACGGTTTGAACGACATTCTTTCAGCCATCAAAAAAGCCAAAGACAACGACAAAATTAAAGGCATATTCCTGAATGCAGGCATGATGTCGAGCGGTTATGCCACGGCTGAACCCATCCGCAAAGCCTTGTTGGATTTCAAGGAAAGCGGGAAGTGGGTGATTGCATCCGGCGAGAATTTCAATCATCGGTCGTATTATGTAGCATCGGTGGCCGACAGTATTTTTATCAATCCACAGGGTGCGATGGATTTTCGCGGACTGGCAACTTCCATTCAATTCAATAAAGGCATTTATGAAAAATGGGGCATCGAGATGCAGGTTTATAAAGTCGGAACATATAAGTCGGCCGTCGAACCCGATATTTTAGATAAGATGAGCGATGCCAATCGTGAACAAACAATTTCCTATCTCAATGATATTTGGAGTACTATGTTGAAAGGTATTTCCGAAAGCCGGGACATTTCGGTGGAGCAATTGAATCGCTATGCCGATGAATGTTTGATGTTTACCGCTCCTGAAAAACTGTTGGAATACCGTTTGGTCGATGGCTTGCGCTACGGCGATGAAATTGAAACTTGTGTAAAAAACAAATTGAAGGTTGACAGCGATGAAAAAGTGAAATACGCTTCCGTAACGGATATGCAATCCGTTCCCGATGCCAAAAAGAAAAGCAGTTCCGACAAAATCGCCATTCTGTATGCCGAAGGCGAAATTGTGGACGATGGGATGCCAAGCATCTATTCGCAAACCCTGATTACAGCCAAGGAATACGTGAAAGAATTGAATAAACTGAAAGACGATGAACACGTGAAGGCGGTGGTTTTCCGCGTTAATTCGCCGGGTGGAAGCGGTTATGCCTCCGAACAAATTCATCACGCAGTAGAAGCTTTGCGCAAAGTGAAGCCGGTGGTTGTTTCGATGGGCACTTATGCAGCTTCGGGCGGTTACTACATTTCCTGTTGTGCGAATAAAATTGTGGCTGAACCCACCACGCTAACCGGTTCAATTGGTGTCTTCGGACGAATTCCCAACGGAGCGCAACTGGCCAAACGGATGGGCGCCACTTACGATGGCGTTTCCACCAATAAACACTCCAATGTTGCAGGCGATGTCTTGTCTATACCGCTGTTGGGCATCGGATTATTGCCCGCCCGTCCCTTGAACAGTGAAGAAAGTGCAATGATACAGGCCTACATCGAACGTTTCTACGATGTATTTCTGACTCGTGTTTCCGAAGGCCGCGGTAAAACCAAACCCGTCGTTGATGCCATCGGACAAGGTCGTGTGTGGACAGGCCGGCAAGCCTTGCAATTGGGTTTGGTAGATGAATTGGGCGGTATTGACACAGCCATCCAATCGGCCGCCGAATTAGCCGGATTGGACAAGTATGACACCGATGAATATCCCGTCCAAAAAGATTTCCTGACGACTTTGCTGGAAGAATCGTCCGAAAACGCAAGCATCCGTTTTCTGAAAGGCTGGATGGGAACGGATATTTACAATCAGAAACAGCTACTGAAAACTTGGCGGAATTATGATTACCGGCAGGCGATTATGGCGGAGTGAAGTGGTCTAATTTCTTTTTATATCAGCAAACAAGTTTAGTAAAACTTGCGACTCATTTTCCCAATTCAATTCGGCATTGGCAGTAGCAAACCCGGTTGTATTTTTCTCTTGTCCGGCCATTTGCCGAAAGATGTTGGCTAAAAATTGCGGTTCGTGCCGGTCAATCAGAACGCCAATTTGATAATGCACCACAATCCGCCGTATCTCTGGAAAATCGACTGTCAAAACAGGAATATTGGCCCGGATGAAATCGAAAATCCGGTTCGGCAGGGCATAATAATAATTCAAACCCCTGTTTTCCAATAAATTAATGCCAATATCGGCGCAAGCGGTGTAGGCGGGCAGTTGTTCAAAAGGAATTCGTCCGGTAAAAACAACCTGATTTTCCAACTTCATTGAACGGACTTTTTCTTTCAAATCCTCCAACACATCACCATCACCGATGACATAGAAAATAAAATCATCCAAATAAGGCATTGCGTCAATTACCCATTCAATGCCCCTGCCTATATTGACCGCTCCCTGATATAAAAGGACTTTTTTCCCCTGACTGTCAATGGTTTTTGCGGGAGCAACAGCCTGTGTTTGAGCAAACGGAATATTGCGTACCACTTGCATATTGATTCCATATTTCTTGTTATAGATGTCTGCAATGGATTGACAAACAGTATAAGAGTGTTGCAAGTGGGGAAAAATACTATTTTCAAGGCTTCTCCAAACGGCTTTTACAAAAGGGCGGTTAGTAACTTCCGGCATTTCAGGAAACATTTCATGTGCATCGAAAACCAAAGGTTTGCGGCGGATTTTAGCCGCCAAATAGTTGGCTGGCAAACTATCCGTATCGTTGGAAAGATAGAGGTCGGTTTTGTCGGTCAGCAGATACAAAAACAGGCGGAGGTTGTATTCGACATAAAACAAAAATGATTTATTGAACAACAAGCGCATGCGGTGCGTGGCGTAGGCTCGTGTCAAAGGCATGCTTTTGCGCAACTTTCGTCCGACTACTTTGACTTCATAGCCGTTCTGTATCAGCGTAGTACAAACTTTGTGCACCCGCTGGTCGGTTACTAAATCGTTGGTGACGGAAACGGTAATCTTCATTTCTGTATGTGTTTCAAATTTAACCGGTTTATAACTTCTTCTTGGATAGTGTGACAAAGATAGTAGAAATTGGTGGAATGCCAAAATAGTTGCATGTGCAAATTTTGGACAAGTAGTTAAAAATCATTACCATATACAATGTCTGAGAGGTATTTTCGCCAATAATACATCGCCGGTTCTGTATCGCCAAAACCCAAGTTGCGATACAAACCTTGCGCCGACAAGTTATCTGTCCTTACCTCCAAGCTAATCCAGCTGGCTTTTCTATTTTCCGCTTCCTTAATCAGTGTTTGGAGCAATTGCTTCCCAATGCCTTGTCCGCGGTATTCTTT
>JAITXK010000169.1 GCA_031284765.1 Candidatus Symbiothrix sp. | reverse complement strand
CAACTATGTAGCCGACCGGAATATCTCAGTAAAAGCCATCCTCAACGGTAATCTGATTGACGATGCAGTCGCTCTGAAACTGGATGCGACGCAACCGGCAACTACCGAAGCCAATATTGTGCTGGCCAACAAGCCTTTCAGTATCGAAGCCTGGTTTCAACGCACTCCCGGACAAGCAGGTACGCTTTTTGCCCATGGCAATGACTTCTCGCTTGGATTTGACGCTAACAATAAAGTGGTGGTCAAATTCGGTAAAGAAACATTTACTTCGGTAAGCGCTCTCGATAATGTTAACTGGCAATACATCGGTTTTGCCTACGATAATGAACAGCGGGCGTTTGACGTTTATTCGCTGACAGGACATGAAACAAAAAACATCTTCATTGCGAAAAAGGTTGCCGCTCCTTACAGTGGAAACGGAAAATTATATGTCGGAGCAAAAGCAGACAACAGCAATGCCTTTACGGGAGCTGTCCACGACATTACTTTGTGGAATGCCACCCGGATAATCGCCGATGCAAGCGCCGATAAAAATACGGTGAAAACCGGAACGGAACGCAACCTGATCGGTTATTGGCAGTTGAATGAAGGACACGGCAAGGTGGCGCAAGACAAAGCCCGCAGCCGTCATCTCTCTTTGCCCAACGAAAATTATTGGTATCTGCAAAACGTGAATAAAGCGGTTTCTTTCAACGGGACAAGCAATCATCTGCTAATCAATACTACTAATATTCCTGTTTCGTCCGACGAAAGCTATCTCGTGGAATTTTGGTTCAAGGGACAAACCCAAGCCAATGCTACCTTATTTTCATGTGGCGATGGAGTAATTGAAAGCAATGCTTCCAATAAATTGTCAATCGGCTTCGACGCCAACCGGAAATTGATTCTGAAAGCGAAAGGAGGAAGTTACAGCTTGAGCAATGCCGACTTCTTAGACAATAGCTGGCACCATTTGGCACTGAACTCCATACGCAATGGCAGCACGATCGTTTATGTGGACGGAACAGCCATCAAGCAGCTATCGGGTACAGCCGTTGGCGGATTGCAAGGCGCTACGATCGCTTTAGGCGCTCGAAGATATACTTTGGACAATGTCTCTTACACGACCAATAATTTCTTCAAGGGTTCGATCGATGAAGTCCGTATCTGGAAAGCCTCGGTAACCGCCGATGTTATCCGCCGGAATATCTACAACCGCTTGTCGGGTAACGAAAACGGACTGATTGCTTACTATCCATTCGAGAAAACATTCATCAATGCATACAGTCAACAAGTGACGGAAGGAACATTGGAAGACCGGGTAATAGAAAACCCCGAAACAGGATTGGCTCCTGCCGCACCTGCTACCGGCTCCTCTACCTTTACCGACCAATCGCCCGCTTTGAAAGAAGCCCGCACTCTGGAAAACGTAGCGCATACCTGGACTGCTTCCAACAATAAAGTGGTAATTAATATTGTGGAACCGGCTTACCGTATCGAAAACAGCACCTTGGAAATGACGGTTTCCGGTATTCTCGATTTGAACAACAATCCGGTGGCGCAACCGATTGCATGGAGTGCTTATGTGAATATGAACCGCCTGAATTGGAGCGACTCCGAATTGATTATCTCCAAAGAATATCTGGACGAAAAGACGGTGGAAGTATTTATTTCCAATGAAAGCGGAAAGGAAGAAAACTGGACGATCAGTAATGTTCCTTCCTGGTTGACCGTTTCCAAGTTGTATGGTTCCCTGAAACCGCTAAGCAATGAAAAATTGACTTTCAAAGTGAAAAGTTCTACGCCTGTCGGTAGTTACGAAGACATTCTTTACCTCACCGGAAGCAATCAGATTGATGCACCCTTAGGCCTTTCGCTGAAAGTAAGTTCACCGAAACCCGATTGGAGTGTTAATCCTGCCAACTTCGAGTCTTCGATGAACTTGATCGCTCAATTGCATTTCGAAGGCGCTGTGTCGGAAGATGCAGAAGATCTCGTTGCCGCCTTTGTCAACGATACTTGCATCGGTGTAGCTTCACCGGTTTATTACAGCAATTACGATGCTTATTACATCATCACCAATATTTATGGTAATGATGATTGGGACGGCAGGAAAGTCACTTTCAAAGCTTGGGATGCTTCAACCGGTGAAATTTATCCGGTGGTATCGACCGGTGCAACCGATGTGGTTTTTGTTGCCAATAAATTGTATGGAAGTATAGCCGTTCCGGTGATACTGAATGCAGAAAACAAAGTAGAACAACAGATGCAACTCTCGAAAGGATGGAATTGGCTGTCATTAAATATCCGTCCGGACGATTTGTCGGTCGGCAATGTTTTCCAATCGGTAAGGTCCAATACGGTATTGTTGAAGAGTAAAACAGGTATCGGTGTGGTAGAAAACAACAAATGGGTAGTCGGTAGTGATTTGACCGCCATCGAAATTGCGAAGATGTATAAACTCAATGTAAATGCTTCCGTGCCTTTCCGTTTGATTGGCAACAAAGTCAATCCGCTGGAAACACTCGTCTCTATCCGGAAAAACTGGAACTGGATTGGTTATACGCCGCAGTTTAGTCTTTCCACACAGGATGCCTTAGCCGATCTGGAAGCCGTAGAAGGCGACTTAATCAAGGGACAAAGTCAATTTGCCATTTATGCCGGCAATGCGTGGATAGGTCCATTGCAGACCTTGGCTCCGGGCAAAGGTTATCTCTATCAGTCGCAGGCAAACAGTGATAAACAATTCCATTATCCGTCGGTTTCCTCCGCCTTGCGTTCGGCACAATACATAGCAGTACCCAGCTATTGGATACCGGTAGATGAAAATGCTTATCCGGGAAGTATGAGCATTATTGCAGTCGTCAAGAATGGAAACGAGATCGTATCGGATGTAGAAGTGGGTGTCTTTGCCGGCGATGAATGTCGTGGAGCGCAAGCAACCTTAGACAATGGTTTATTGCTTCTCTCTGTAGCGGGCGATGACAATCAAATTCCGCTCACATTCAAAGTGTATGAACCGTCTTCCGATGCAGTCAGCAATCCGGTTCAAACACTGACTTTCAGGGAAGATGCCATCTACGGCAGTGCAAGTGAACCGTATGTGATTCAGTTGAGTCCGGCAGGATTAACGCAGCTTACGGCAAATAATTTGCGGATTTATCCCACTCAGGTGAAAAATGTCCTGCATGTTGATTCGGACGATCATACGCTACGCGCCATCCGTATTTATGATGTCAGCGGAAGTATTGTCAGAGGAATAGACAACGCAAGCAGTGCCAATACAATTAATGTATCCGCTCTGTCGCAAGGAGTTTACATCGTCGCAGTGGAAACCACCGGCGGTGAACGATTCACGGCACTTATCTTTAAATAAGGTAGGTTACGGTGTAAGACCAACGCTACGGAGTAGCAAAATAACTCAGCCCAAGGCGATGCCTTGGGCTGAGTTATTTTTAAAGATTGCTGATATTTCAAAAGAGATGTCAAGTTTAGCCACAAGCACACATAGCCTTAAAATCACAATATGTACAATTTTCGACGAGTTCGGTTTGTCGGAAAGGGATGGCGGGGTCAAAAATCTCGTCAATCTTGCTTAGAAGCAATTGTTTGAAATCTGCATTTAAATTCCGGAAATCATCAACGGGTTCTTTATTGTATTGAACGACCGGTGAATAATCTTCTTTTGAAGCTTGTTGGATGTACAGCAAAGCCGGCACTACCGGATGGTTGAAATCCTCCCGTTGAAGCAAAGCCGAAGCATACACAAAAGTCTGAAAAATATGGGATGCCCGCTTGTTTTTTTGTGTAAATAATTCTTCCAAGGTTTTGATTTCTTTGGCTTTTCCACCGGTTTTATAATCGAGGATATACCGTTTGCCGTCTTTTTCTTCCAAGCGGTCGATGATTCCGCCGATGAGCAGGCGGATGTTGCGTGCCGGAAGGTTGAACTCTTCTTTGACAGGGTGTTCCAAGCCCATAATCGTGAAAGGTGTGCGTTGGCGGTCGAAACGAATCAATCGTTCCAACAGCTTGCAAATGACATGGAAATTGATTAATTGCTCTCCGTTGAAATCTTCTTCCGCAACACTCCTGCCCTTGAAATATTCTTCTTCAAAGGCTTTTAGCACCAATTTTTTAATCTTATGCGGGACGATGAGGTAGTCATCGAACAACTCTTTGTAAACCGTGAAGGGCAATGAACGGCCGGCGCTGATTGCACGATACAGAAGCTCCGCCGCCCGATGAAAAATGGAACCGAAGACCGAATTATCAAGTTCATCGGCCAATTCTTCCTTGCTTTTCAGGCCTTGAATGTATTGCAAATAGAATTTGTAACTGCAATCAATATACGAATTGAGTGCGGTCGGCGACAAGCGGTACGCCTCGGAATTGGTATTCAAATCGTATTTCTGTTTCAAGGTTTCTAATAGAGCGGCATCTTTTTCCACCGTCACCGCTTGTGTTTGTATCGGTTGGATGCGAGACTGCAGCGAGAAGCGTTCGATAGTTCCGCGCAGTTTGGGTTCCAACAACAATTGCAACAGAAAACGGCTCATCTCGGCTTTGCCCGTTTGCGTTTTATCCGTGTGATAAACCAATGTGATGTTTTTCGCCCGCTGAATCAACCGGTAAAAGTAATAGGCGAAAATCGATTCCTGATGGTCGGGCGTACTCATGCCGAAGTGTGTGCGGAGGAATTGTGGAATAAAGGTATTATCGCTGTTTCCGCCCGGCATTGAGCCTTCATTCATATTGAGAATGAACAAGTTATCGAAATCGAGCGTGCGCGTTTCCAAAACGCCCATAATTTGCAAGCCTTTGACCGGTTCACCGTGAAACGGGATTTGTACGGTTGATAACAGTTTACGCAACAGTCGCAAAAAAGTCGGCTTCTCCAGAGCTAACTGCTTGGTCGAAAGCAATCCGTATAAACGATTGATTAGCTGATAGGCGCGGAAAACCGATTCCTGATAGAGTCCTGCGTACAAATCGGTACGATTTTTTTCAAATGTCCGTCCTACTTTCTGAATGATTTCCAAGAGATAATGCGCCAGACTTGCGGTGTCGGGGGCGTAAGTGAAAAGAAGTTCGTCTTTCAATTGTTCCAAATTCGGATAGAAGATATTGTTTTTCGTCAGGTTCTTTTTCACTTCTTCGGCTTCAGGAAAAATCAGGTGAGTGTACGGATGGCGCAGCACGGGCAGGACATAGCGATACCAAAACGAGCGGTCGGACGGACGATAGCCCTTGGTCTGCATATCGGCCAGCGCCTGCAAGAAGCTGCAAATGGCCGTTTGTGTGATTGGGAAGCCCATCGTGATATTCACATTTTCCACTTTGCCGGACGGAATGGCGTGCATGACCATCGGCAAAAGGGCTTCGTTGCACAATACAATGGCGGAATCGGGCTGTGAGAATGACGGCTCTTTACCCAAAGCATCAATCCAGGGGGAGATGGCTGCCGCTTGTCCGCTTTCCGAGGGCGAAGCCAAAAATGTAATTTTTTTCTCTGAATATAAAAAGGTATCGAAACAACTTTTGTCCAAAGCAGAACCGAAGTTTCGGATGTTCTGTTGAATAAACTTCCCTGCTTCGGTGGATAAATAATATGCATCGTAATCCCAATAGAACGACGCTTTGTGCTTCAGTTGTTTGAACAATGCTTCTTCGCACTTGCTCAACACGTTGAAGCCGACAAAAACGTAGTGTTTTGCAGGAAATACGTTGGTCTCGTTTTCGACGACTGAGCGCATCAGCATGCCCGGATAGGCCGTGTTTTGGCTTTTCAGCTTTTCCTGAAAGGCGGAATAGACATTTCCCAAGATATTCCAGATATTCCAAAAAGCAGTTTTCAAGGCGCTTTCTCCCCGAAAAGCACCCAGGAAGCGGTTGATAGATTCGATTTGTTCTTCCGAGAGATGCGTGAAATCATCGCGCAAAGCATCTAAATCCTGCAAATTGGAGAAAAGGGCTTGGGCATTGACTAAATTTTTGTCCACATCATCGAAATCATTGAGCAGAATTTCTCCGAAAAAGAAAAACTCGTCCAATGTTTCGGTTGATGGCGTGGTACGATGTGCGTTGTAAATCTGCTGATAGGTGTCGTACAATTCGGCAATCAGTTGAATACTGTCACCTTTCCGCAAAGAAGCAGCCCCTTCAAATAGACTTTCGATAGAACGGTACTGGGGCGCCCACAACGGACTTTGTGTCTGCCGGTAGAGATATTGATTGAAAAATAAACTCGCCCTGATACCCGGAAAAACCACGACGATATCCGACAAATCATTGCCGAAACGGGCGATAATATCCTTGGCAACGAGTTGAAGAAAGGGTTCGGGACGATTGTCTGCCATTGTATCGGATTAAAACGGCAAATCGTTGAAATCGGGAGCAGGAGCCGCGGGAGGCGGTTCGGACGTATTGTAATTGGCAGGGATTTCGGGTAGTGGCGCAGATGGCGCGGGACCATATTGCATGGGGGCAGAAGCTGCCGATTCCACTTTCCACGCTCTCAAATCGGTGTACCAGCGGCCGTTGAATTCACGGCTTTCGATATCGAAATCAATGGTCAGCATGTTTCCCTGCTGTAATTGGGAGGGACTCAGTTTGTCGCCCCAAGCAGTTATGCATATCTTTTTCGGATATTGGCCTTCCGTTTCCACGATGATACTTTGTTTTTTCCACTCGCCGTTTTTGCCCATTCCTGTTTCTGCGGGGAGGACTTGTGTTAATTTTGCTGTTAATTGCATCGTTGTAAAAATTTGATACGTTGTTTGTTTTAAAAGCACAAAGTTACAACAATTTGTTTTACTTTTGCCCTAAAAAACAACAGAATTCGCATGAAAATTATTCAAATCAACTCGCTCGTCACTATTCACGCTTCAGCGAAAGAATTTATTGCCGAAATGGGCGACCGCACTGTTTTTGCATTCAACGGCTTAATGGGCGCAGGAAAGACCACTTTTATTAAAGCGGTTTGCGAAATTCTAGGCGTTAACGATGTGGTCAATAGTCCAACTTTTTCCATTGTCAACGAATACCGTTCCGACACCACTGCCGAATTGATATATCACTTTGATTTTTATCGCATGAAGGATATTCAAGAAGCTGTGGACATGGGGGCGGAAGATTATTTCTACAGCGGGGCCTTGTGTTTTATCGAGTGGCCCGAAAAGATTGCGGAATTGTTGCCTCCGGATACTGTTTTTGTGACGATTGAGGAGCGGGGGGATGGGTCGAGAGTATTAATGATGTAAATGAATAATTATGAGCAAGAAAAATAAATCCACTAAAACAAACGTTTCCCTCATCGCAATCGCATTATGCATGCTTGTCGCTTGGTTCACTCACGAATCAAAGCCGATTTCAGCCACAACCCATGCGGAGAATTCAGAAGTTCTTCAACACTCTATAGAGAAATTAGAGATTCCCGCTGCCATTGAAGGCCGAAAAGAACAAATCATAGAACATACGGGCTACACGGTGAGCTATAACCAAGAATGGAAAATCCCCAATTGGGTCGCATACGAACTGACTAAAGATGAAATTGAAGGCGTAACGCCCCGCGGAAAAGCCTTCATTCCCGATCCGGCTGTTCACGGCGTTTCGGCAACAACAGATGATTACAAAAATTCCGGTTACGACAGAGGACACATGGCTCCCGCCGCCGATATGAAATGGAGCAAACAAGCGATGAACGAAAGTTTTTATCTTTC
>JAITXK010000110.1 GCA_031284765.1 Candidatus Symbiothrix sp. | reverse complement strand
CGTGTCCCGGTGTGTCTATAATGTTAATCTTGTAATCCTTGTAATTAATGGAAACATTTTTGGCGAGAATGGTAATTCCGCGTTCTCTTTCCAGATCGTTACTATCAAGGAATTGGTCTAATTCGGCTTTGTCATCACGGAAAAGTTTTCCCGCCAACAACATTTTATCCACCAAAGTTGTCTTGCCATGGTCAACATGGGCAATGATTGCTATATTTCGTATTTTCTGCATGTGCCTTGTAAGGTTTACCTATTTTGTAAACAGGGCGCAAAGGTACGAAAAAAAGTCGGAAGTTGAAAGAAAAAGAAAGAAAATTCAGGTAACTAATTTTCAATCAGTTCTGTACTGATTCTCCCCGTTCCCCTTCAAAACGTAACTTCACCGATAATATTCACCGTATGAGTTCCTTCGGCGTTTGTCCAATGAGTAATGGCTTTGTTATCAAGGGCAAGTTTGATGCTGAAGGCCGGATTGTTTTTCACTGAAGGCTGACTGTCAGGAATCCACAAGCCGACTTTATATTTTCCGGAAACGCCGGCAGGTACGGAGCCGGAGATTGTGTGAGTCAGCAATACTGCCGGCTGACCTTTTGCAAACGGTTGCCAATTTTTGGGTTTTACGGTTGAAAGTTCGATCTCTTTAACAATCCGGTTGCTCTCATCGATCAATACCAAATACACCTGTTTGGGGTTCAGTACGGTTGCAAAACCGGTATTGGTGATTTTCAGGTTGTAAACCAGATCTCCGCTTTGCGCAGATACGGTAGACGAGTTCAACAGGTTGAGACGGTATCCCAGATGGTCGCGAATGAACTGATAGAGGGAGCGTGGAACGGTTTTTCCGTTGCTGTCCAGAAAATAATTTTCGTCGAAAAATACGTTGATTTTCCGCAGGCGTTCAGGGTACATTTTCGCCGTTTTCCAGTAGGCGATATTGTCTGTGAAATTTTGGGTGATATCCATCGCCGAGTAGTGGTGGGCTTTGAGAATTGTCAATATGGATTCCGGTTTCATGATGGAACTGAATCCGTAAGACGAATTTTCGTTGTAGGGTATTTCCCCGCTCACCCATGTGGTGAAAGATTCTTCTTCCACTTGTCTGTATTGGTTGTCGCCAGGACAAAAGTCGCTGCCGTTGCAAATCAATCCGGTAGTGAAATAATCGTTTGCAAAGCCGATTCGTCCATAATCCTCCGTTGTCACGGATGATTTCAGATCGGTTTTCAGGTACGTATAGCGCATTTCTATGCCGTATTCACTGGGAAGAGCGTCTAAAAGAGCTTTCACGATGGAATTGTTTTCGGTAGTGGAGTAACGGGGTGTCCATTCGCCCCAGGTGCCGATAAATCCGGCCTGAATCACGGCGATTACGTCGATATTGGCCTGAATGAGCGGCTTTAATTGTTGAATATGTTTCAATGTGCGCGTGGCGCCGGGGTTGTCTCCGCCATGATCATGCTTGTATGCGAATCGTAAAATGGCTTTGACCTTTTTTTCCCTTAATCCGTCGAATAGTATTTGTATATTATCCAGCCCGGATTGTGTGATTTGATCTTTCTGGTAATAGTCGGTCATATAAATGTACAATTGCGTCAATGAGATGGAATCTCCAAACGACTGGAAGTCCTGGTTTCTTGTGTCCATGAATCCTTCAGGATACACTTCATTTCCGGTTTGACCCTGTCCGGCGCCTCTTCCGTAAGGATTGAATATCCGGCTGTCGGATATCTGGTAAATGGATTCCAGGTGGAGTCCTCTATCGGGATTCCACAAAGGTGTGATGTTCTCGATTTGTTTCGGAGCAATGGATGTCAAAGCTATATCTTGTGCGTTCAGTGGCAAAAGATTTGTAAAACAGATGGTCAGGAGGCAGGCAACGGTCAGTAGCCTGCGTGAGAAGACCGGTTTCACTCCGGCCTTGTGTGGCATTGATTGTTTCATATGTAGATTTGTTTGTTTAATGAATTAAAATTTTTGTTGTTTTCCCGTTCACTGTTACAAAGTAAATTCCTGTGGGCAGTGGTTTATTTTGTACGGCAGCTATTCCGTGTACAGTACGAATGGTGTAATTGTCTGTTCCATCTACGAATATTTGTTTGTCTTTTACGTAGATATGATTATTTTCGGATGAAATGGGATTCAATCCGGAGAGATTCGCTTTCGTAAACTGCCAGGCAAATCCGGTGTCCTTGCTTGCATCTTCAATATACAAGTCAGACTGATTTGCGGCCATAGAAGAAGCATTCAGGTATCGTGTTACACCATCATTTTCCATGCCGAAAACCTCGAATTGCCCTTCGCCCAGATAGCGGGTTGTCCATCCGTTGCTTTCATTTTGATTTTCCGTAAATTGAATAAAATTGAACGGATCGTTGAAAACGGAGTGGGTGCGGATGATACGGCCGGTTTCCCGGTTGATGAAATTCACCCGTTTGTCGTTTGTGTCCGCGTTTTTTTTCACGGCTTTCCATTGCTGGTTTTTATTGCCGGACGTCAGTTCCTCCAAAGAGAATTTCACGTTTGGATTTCCCCGGTCAACAATATCTGTAATCCCTTTATTCTGATATCCGGGTTTTGCATTTGAAATGATGTACCAGACCGATTTATCCTCGTCGCTCAGTTCGATCTCAAAATCCTGATAGAGCACAAAGCGAAAGCGGGAATTTTCGGTGTTGTTGTAGGTTGAACTTTCCAACATGATCACAAAGTTCCGGCTGTCGTAATTGTTTGCCTGGTGGGTATATATCGCAGAGGCATTGCCTCCGGAGGGAGCCGCTGAAGCTTTGAGATTGAAATAGTTGCTGTTGTTTATGAATTGCCATGTGGTGGAGGCTGTCGCATTCAAAGTTGCAACACTTATGCCTTTCGAACTGTTGAAAGATGTAGTGAGTTTTTTGCCGGTTGCTTTGTTGAAAATGGTATAATTACTGCCGTTTTGTTCAAAACGCCACAATTGTTTGTCGATTTCGGAAGCATTTCCGGAAAGCAACACACTTTTGCCGAAAACCCGGACGCCATCGTTGTCGGCAGTAAAAACCAGATTTGACCGGCCGTCGCTACCTCCCTGTACCTGAATGTAATACCAGACCGGATCGGCAGAAGAACTTGCTGTGGGTAACTGTGCTGTCGTTTTTAGTGGCAAAACGGCGAATAGCATTAAAAAAAAGAGAAAAGATTTACACTTCATATATTTATTTGTGGTTTAAAGTACGGTTTTAGAGTTTTCCCGAAGCTATCAATTCAAACATATCGATATCCGGCGCCCAGTCGGATGTTTTATTGCTATTCAAGCGGATCACGTTGTTGCCCGGTTTCAGTCGAATTTTAATGCCGGCTTCACCTCTTGTATTGATATTGCCGGAATTCAATTTTTTCATGAGATAAATTTTTCCGTTAACCGACACTTGAAGATTCCGGTTTTCAGGGGAATAATAGAATACTTTGAACGTATAAGTTCCACCGTTCAGGCTATATACATTCCGGAACTCCGCCCAGTTGGTAGAGGCATGTCCCAGTTTAGCCAATTTATATCCGCCTGAAGCGATTGCCGTATTTACGGCTTCCGGATGGGCGAAGTTGCTGCCTGAAGCGATAGCGGAGAAATCGTTCAGGAAAGCGTCTTCACCTTGATAGCAGGTTTTTTCGATGGCATTTTCGCCTTCGATCCGCAGCATGGCGGTTCCGTGGGCAGGAACGGACGTTTCGTAATACTTGGTGAATGTGCCCAGATTGGTATGTGTCCACAGGTCGCGTACCTGCGCTTTTTCACTCAGTTGGATATCATCGAACATTACCCGGATTGTTTGGACTGAATTTTCTCCGTTGAAAAGAGCAACGGCACGGATTTTTCCATTGGCTACCTCGACCTGTTTGGCAAAAACCATGGTATTTCCGTTTCTTGCTACGATTTGCGCCTGTAGTCCCAGCGAATCCTGGTTGACTGCGATGACTTCGGTGTTTTTTATCACGTCTAAGGTTGCGGCCGGAATGTTTTTCAGATTACAACCGATCATGATGGGAGAACTCATGATACACCACATACCGAAATGGGTTTTTTCTTCATCGATATTCATTCCCCTGCCTACCTGCAGCATATCCATGTCGTTGTAATGGCCGGGAGAGGCGTATGCCGAAAGGTAAGTGTTTTTTTCGATGATGGTTTTGATGGAAGAGAACTTGTTATTTATATCGCTATACATTCGCCAGGAATCAGCGATATCGCTCACCCAGGTTCCGGGGAAGTTCCACCGGCACACATTGAACCGGATGTCTTTGCCTGTTTCGGTCTCAATTTTTTTGATGGTATCGGCTATCTGGGTATAAGTCGTTTTTTCGTCCAATTGCTGATCTTCCGCTCCGCAATAGTCCACTTTAATAAATTCAAATCCCCAATCCTGGAAAAAGAGCCGTAAATCCTGTCCGACATGGCCGAACAAGCCGGCGTTTAAACCGTTGGTTTTATCGTTGTCCCATTTATAGGCGCAGGTGTTTTTACCTGCTTCGGAGTAAATCCCGGCATTGAGTCCTTTGGCGTGGATATAATCGGCAATGGTTTTCATGCCGTTCGGAAACTTGGAATTTACCAGTAGATTACCCTTCGCGTCACGACTGCCGAAGAAGCCATCGTCCGTATTAATCCAGGTATAACCAACATCTTTCAATCCGAGTGACACCACATAATCCGCCGTTTCTTTGATTAGCGTTTCATTGATATTGATCCGGTTGGCGTTCCATGAACTCCAGCCCATCATGGGAAATTGCGATGAAATATTTTTTTCGTCGCCTGTCGTAATGCACGTTGGTGGAATATCCGGAAGTTGTTCTTGCGCCATTACTTGTGCGCGGATTCCCAAGGTCAGGAATAAAATGGAAAGAGTAAATAAATTTAATTTCATTATTTAATAGATTATATAAAACACAGATTCCATCTACAAAGTATTTTTTGCAAAACAGTCATATTTATTTATATTATAAAAACAAATAACCATCCCACAAAGTTGTGGATTTTTTTTGTTTCCCGCAAATTTTTTCCTGAAGACCTTGTGTCTTTCTTTTAACCGAACCGTTTTTTTAATCAATAATTCACACATTATTTTGAGTTTATTTTGTGTCAGTTTTTTAGTGTGATTCATAAAAAGATTATCTTTGTCGGAAAATGACAAAAATTGAACTCGGGGAAAAATATCAGACGATTATCAAATTTTATATGAAAACATTCTTTTTATCCATATTCCTTTGTTTTTCAGGAATCTTAAATTCTTTCTCTCAAGCAAATACGGGTATTACTATTCATGGACAATTGGTTGATTCGCTTTCTCTGGAAGCAATTCCATTTGCCACCGCAAAAATTTTCAGTGAGCAACAAAAAACGACGCCGTTGAAAGTGTGCGCCACCGACGAGAACGGTTATTTCAAATTCGAATCCATACATTCCGGAATATATTTTCTGCATTTTGAATTTCTTGGAAAAAACCCGATGTCTGTACCGGTTACCATCGACGACAATAAAGACCTTGATTTGGGCAAAATCCGGATCTCTGATAATGCCAGGATGTTGCAAGAAGTGGTCGTGTCTGCTCAAAAATCTTTGGTGAAGGTAGATATGGACAAAATCACCTACAACATGGAAGAAGATCCCGAATCAAAAAACAACAATGTATTGGAAATGCTGAGAAAAGTGCCTATGGTCACTGTCGACGGAGAAGAGAATGTCCAACTCAAAGGCTCAACCAATTTCAAGTTTTACATGAATGGAAAACCATCTAATTTGCTTTCAAACAATCCGAAAGATGTTTTGCGAAGCATTCCGGCAAACACAATTAAAAACATTGAAATCATTACCGATCCGGGAGCCAAATACGATGCGGAAGGCGTTACAGGTATTATCAATATTGTAACACAAAACCAATCATCTTTAGGTGGTTACACCGTATCTGTCAATGCCGGAGCCAGTTCGATCGGAAGGTATTACAGCGGCGCTTATTTTTCTCTAAAACATGGGAAAATAGGCGTAACCGGTGATCTCAACTACTTCAGAATGCAGAATACGAAATCTGAAATATCCACTTTCCGCGAATCTTTTTTCATTGACAATAACCACTATCTGAGTCAAAAGGGATTGAATAATCTCGATGGTAAATTTTTAATGGGTTACGGAGAATTCAGTTATGAAATAGATACGCTTAATTTGTTTACTGTCAATGTAAGTAACAGAAAACAAGATTTAGAATCCAATAATAATTTAGCTGTTTTGATGGAGAATGTCAGAAAGGAAACTACCTACAAGTACGACCAAGTCGGATTTACGAAAGAAGATGAACCGGGTACCACGTTGGCCGCTGATTATCAACGGAGTTTCAGCGTCAAAGACCGTTTGCTGACCGCATCTTACGAGTTGTACATTTCCACGAGAGACATGGATGCCGATACGAAAATCAAAGGATTATTGAACTTCAACGATAATTGGCGGAAACAATTCAACAACGAAGCATCTTCCGAACATACTTTTCAAATAGATTATACGACACCGATTGCTCAAATTCACATCATGGAAACCGGCGCTAAATTCATCAAGCGGATCAACAAAAGCAATAGCGGTATGTCGGTTTATTCCTCACCGGGAGAATGGACAGATATTCGCTCGGAAGGAGATAAATTCGAACATATTCAGGATATTTTGGCGGCTTATGTGGGATATAGCGTGAAATACAAAAAATGGGGATTCAAAGTCGCTCTTCAATACACCATTCCGATGGGAGTATTGCTCAGTCTGAACAGCGGTTACTCTCCTCCTGACATAACCTTGCAAGGAGAAGGCATGAGCTATAGCTTTTACGGATTATCTGCTTCTAAAGGTTTATTAAACAATACTCTGAATATCCGGATATCTGCCAATAATCTTTTACGGAAGAATCTGGAAATGCATAGTAAACAACGATCATCGGATTTCTATTATGAATCTTTCAATTATAGGCCTTTCCGTGATTTCAGTCTCTCGATTTCATATCGTTTCGGTGAGATGAAGTCTCAAATCAAGAAAACAACAAGAGGCATCCGGAATGACGACCAAATGCAGAGCGGAGATATGACGGGAGGAAGCATACCCCAGGTTCCATAATAAGTATTGACCCCGGGTCGATTACCTGGATAGATAAAAAAAGCGAAAGGTTGCCGAATCACTTCGTCAACCTTCCTAATTGAATTACTAACCCTTAACTATAACTAATGAAATAACACTCTTTACTTATAAAACAGTAATTTGGGGCAAAAGTTTTATGAGGATCATATAATTTTTGTTTATTTTTTTTAATATTCAATTTAAATCACTTATATACAGTAAAATATAAAAGTTTAAAAAATTGCTATTTAAACAAATTCAAAATAATATTTAGAAAGACTTGTATTTTCCGGGGAATTTACGACCTTTGCATAAAATTTTAGCGGCAGATGAAGCTTTCAGAATTAAAAAAAGGGCAAAAAGGAATTATAATCAAGGTATTAGGGCGTGGTGCTTTCCGGCGTCGGATTATCGAGATGGGGTTTATTAAGGGTAAAAAGGTGGAAGTGATTACCAAAGCGCCTTTAAGAGATCCTACGGAGTACAAGGTAATGGATTATGAAGTTTCTTTGCGTAAGAGCGAAGCCGAACTAATTGAGATTGTAACCCTTGAGGAAGCGCAACAAATTCAGAAAACCGAAACGCTACCTTTAATTTTGAATGAAGACAAACTTCAGGTTTTTGCGACCGAGCAAAGCAAGCTGATTAATGTCGCTTTGGTAGGAAATCCGAATTCCGGTAAAACTTCTCTATTCAATATAGCTTCAGGTACGCACGAGCGCGTGGGCAATTACAGTGGTGTAACCGTTGATGCCAAAGAAGGTAAATTCAAATACAAGGGCTATACTTTCAATTTGGTTGATTTGCCAGGAACCTATTCTTTATCCGCTTATTCTCCCGAAGAACTATATGTCCGGCGGCACATTACCGAGGCGAATCCCGATATCATTATCAATGTGGTGTCTGCATCCAATCTGGAGCGCAATCTTTATCTGACCACTCAACTTATTGATATGGATGCAACTACCGTGGTTGCGTTGAATATGTATGACGAATTGGAGCAATCGGGCGCTAAATTTGATTACAAAATGTTGGCAGAGATGATCGGCTATCCGATTGTTCCGACAGTTGCCAAGTCAGGAAAGGGAATTCCCGAACTTTTCGACCAGGTGATTGAGGTATATGAAGGACGCAATCCGATTGCCCGTCATGTGCATATCAATTATGGAGAAGAAATTGAAACCGGAATTAAGCATGTAAAAGAACTGTTGAAGGAAGAAGTCCGGATTGGACTGGATACCTCCCGTCGTTACTTGAGTATTCTGCTTTTGGAAGGCGATAAAGTAGGTGAAAAGAAAATTGACGGTCTTCCGGGAGCAAATAAAATTCTGGCGGAAAGGAATATTCACAACCAATATATCCGGGAAGATTTCCGGGAAGATGTTGAAACTGCCTTTGCCGATGCCCGTTACGGCTTCATTGGCGGCGCTTTGAAACAGACTTATAAGGAAGGAAAAAAAGATACATTGAAAGTTACGCACCAGATTGATAAAATTGTGACCAGCAAGATGTGGGGATTTCCCTTGTTTTTTCTGTTTATGTTTCTGATGTTTGAATGTACATTCATTTTTGGTGAATATCCGATGCAGTGGATTGAGTGGCTGGTGCAAAAAGTCGGTTATTTCGTTGATTTATATATGAATGAAGGGCCGCTCAAAGATTTGATAATAAACGGAATTATCGGTGGAGTAGGGTCGGTTATTGTTTTTCTGCCGAATATAGTCATCCTGTACCTGTTTATTTCATTCATGGAAGATACGGGATATATGGCACGGGCGGCTTTTATCATGGACAAATTCATGCAGAAAATGGGATTGCATGGAAAATCATTTATTCCGTTGGTCATGGGATTCGGATGCAATGTTCCCGCCATTATGAGCACCCGGATTATAGAAAGCCGTAACATACGGTTGATTACCATGTTAGTCAATCCATTGATGTCCTGTTCGGCCAGATTGCCGGTTTATCTGTTGTTGGTTGGCGCATTTTTTCCGCACCATGGAGGAATCGTTTTGTTTGGTTTGTATATTACCGGAATTACGCTTGCAATACTGATGTCGCGGCTCTTTAAAAAATTTCTGGTCAAAGGGGAAGACCTGCCGTTTGTCATGGAGTTGCCGCCTTACCGGATGCCGACCTTGAAAGCGATGAATCGTCACATGTGGGACAAGACTTCCCAATACCTGAAAAAAATGGGCGGTATCATTCTCGTAGCATCCATTATTGTTTGGTTTTTGGAATATTATCCGCAAGATCAAGCGCGAAATCAATCTTTTGAAGACAAGATTACGGCTGTCATCAATGATAAAAACATTTCTTCCGAAGAAGGCGAATCCCTTGTTGCGGAACTGAGCCGGCAAAAGAAAGAAGAACAAAAGCGGAATTCTTATATCGGAAAAATCGGCCAAGCCATTGAACCGGTGGTTAAACCCCTGGGTTTTGATTGGAAAATCGGAGCAAGCCTTGCTTCCGGCATGGCGGCGAAAGAAATCGTTGTCAGCACCTTAGGAATTATTTATACCGGCGAAGACAATGATGAAATGCTTCTGAAAGAACGGCTCAAATACGAGCGGGATGCGGACGGAAACCTCGTTTACACGCCTTTAGTAGCATTCTGTTTCTTGTTGTTTGTGTTGATTTATTCGCCGTGTATAGCAGCCATGGCGGCCATCAAAAACGAATCCGGTTCGTGGAAATGGGCCTTGTTCACGATTACCTACACTACGGTTCTGGCTTGGATAGTGAGTTTTGCCGTTTACCAGATCGGGCGAATTATAATGTTGTAGAGACGCACGGCCGTGCGTCTCTACAAAAAATATTCTTTGCGTTCTTTACGCCTTTGCGGTTAAAAACCTCAATACGCTTCGTTATGCACCGATTTTACTGCTCTTCCTGACGGGTCGATCATGTTTTTGAAAGCGGCATCCCATTCCAGGGCTATTGGTGTGCTGCAAGCGACCGATGGAACGGAAGGAACCGTCAATGCAGCCGAATCGGAGGGGAACAACTCTTCAAAAATCGTGCGATAATGATATTCTTCTTTCGTCATAGGCGGATTGATCGGGAAACGTTCGGCGGTTTTGGCGAACATTTCGTCTGTGACTTGCTAGGAGGCAATCTCTTTCAATGTGTCGATCCAACTATATCCTACACCGTCCGAAAATTGCTCTTTTTGCCGCCATGCCACGCTTTCGGGTAGATAATCTTCGAAGGCTTTCCGTAAAATCCATTTTTCCATGCGACCTTTCAAGCCACTGAGTTTATCTTCCGGATTCAGGCGCATGGCTACATCCATAAATTCTTTGTCGAGGAAAGGTACACGTCCTTCCACACCCCAGGCAGCCAACGATTTATTGGCGCGCAAACAGTCGTAAAGATGTAATTTGTCTAATTTGCGAACCGTTTCCTCGTGCAATGCTTTGGCATTCGGCGCTTTATGAAAATATAAATACCCTCCGAATATTTCGTCGGCGCCTTCACCCGAAAGTACCATCTTGATACCCATTGAATGGATTACCCGGGACAATAAATACATAGGAGTAGAGGCTCGTATCGTTGTTACGTCGTAAGTTTCGATGTGATAAATTACATCGCGAATGGCGTCCAAACCTTCCTGGATGGTGAAATGCACTTCGTGGTGAACGGTTCCGATATAATCGGCTACTTTCTGCGCTGCGATCAAATCGGGAGAACCATCCAATCCGACAGCGAAAGAATGTAGCTGAGGCCACCAAGCGCGTGCTCGTCCGTCCGATTCGATCCGGTTGGCCGCGTATTTCTTAGCTATGGCAGATACAATAGACGAATCCAGACCACCCGACAACAATACGCCGTAAGGAACATCGGTCATCAACTGTCGTTTTACGGCGGCCTCTAAGGCCTCCCGCAATTCTTGAATACTGGATGTATTGTCTTTGACATTCTCATATTCTCTCCAGTTGCGGGTATACCATTGGGTTATTTTACCGTCTTTGCTGTACAAATAATGTCCCGGAGGGAAAGATTCTATTTTCTCGCAATAACCTTCCAACGATTTCAGTTCGGAGGCTACGTAAAATGTGCCGGCTTTGTCCCAACCCATATACAAGGGAATGATACCGATATGGTCGCGAGCAATTAAATACACGTCATTTTCTTCGTCATACAAGGCAAAAGCAAAAATACCGTTCAGGTCTTCAATGAAATTCACCCCTTTTTCTTTGTACAAAGAAAGGATTACTTCACAATCGGACTTGGTCTTGAACTCATACGTTCCGGCTTGACGGTCTCTGATTTCCTGGTGATTGTAAATTTCACCGTTCACCGCTAAAACTACTTTGCCGTCCGGCGAATACAGCGGTTGTCTGCCGGATTGAGGATCTACAATGGCCAAACGCTCATGAGCCAATATGGCTTTTTTTCCACAATATATTCCCGACCAGTCCGGCCCCCGGTGACGGATTTTTTTGGACATGGCCAATGCTTGCGGACGTAATTTTTCCGCAGGTTCTTTCAAATCAAAAACACCTATAATTCCACACATTTTGTTTTTCTTTTTGTTTTACTTTTTAAAATTGAAATATTTTTCGATGGCTTCCGCCGCTTTTCTTCCCGAATCAATGGCGCGTACAACCAAACTGGCGCCGAGAGTAACATCACCGGCTACAAAAACCTTGCCAATTGAAGATTCATTGGGTTTGACTGCTTCTACGTTTCCGCGGGTGTCGTATTTTACGCCTAATCCGTCCAACAAGCCTTCGTGAACAGGATGTACAAAGCCCATTGATAATAATACCAGGTCGGCAGGAATGATTTCGGTTTTACCGGTTTCTTTCATTGTGAAACGTCCGGTTTTATCTTTTGTCCATTCTACTTCAACCACTTCTACGCCTTTTATTTTTCCTTTTTCCCCGATAAACCGTTTGGATGCCAGCGACCAGCGACGAAGGCATCCTTCCTTGTGGGAACTGGATGTTTTCAGGACATTGGGGTAATCAGGCCAGGGCGTGTCTGGATTGCTTCCTTCGGGTGGCATCGGAAGTATTTCTATCTGAGTTACTTTCGCCGCTTTCTGGCGAATAGCGGTTCCGACACAATCCGAACCAGTATCACCACCACCAATCACCAGAACTTTTTTGTCTTTGGCTGAAATTTGTTGAGAAGCGGGTATGGTTTGTCCGGCAACGCGCCGGTTTTGCTGTTT